>JAZOAV010000080.1:0-32788 GCA_045595645.1 Faecousia sp. | reverse complement strand
GGTCGATGCCCTCATCGACTCGTGCAGGCATCACCGATAATGCCCCGCATCAAGCCCCCCTTTGAAGGGGGGACGGGGGGTTGCAAATGGAAAGTGCCTGCACACAACCCTCCGGCACTTCGTGCCACCTCCCTTAAAAGGGAGGCTTTTGCTGCGAAAAAAGTCTGCCGTCCCTTAGCGGGACGGCAGAAGAAATCTTTAGCGGTAGAGGTAGCTGTACTTATCGCGGACGGTGAGAATCAAGGACTCAATTCCCTCAGGCAGCTCGCCGACACCCAAGGTGCAATCCTTTTCGTTAAACAGGCGCACACGAACCTGTCCGTTTTCTAAGAAGCAGAAGCCTGCGTTCTTGGAATCGGCAAAGTCTTCGGGGGTCTGGAACAGGGTGAACTTATCCTTGCAGGGTTCTGCGTTGTAGGGACAGAAGGGAGTGCAGTTGCCGCACTCGTTGCACATCTTGTCTACATGGAGAATGTGACTTCTGCCGCCCGGGGTGTGGATGACCACATTGGCACGGTTGGGGCACACATCGGCGCAGTTCTGGCAGACGGTGTTGCAGTTCAGGCAGCGCTCGCCCTCACAGGTGACATCCTTTGCCATAGCCAAAATACCCTTCTTGGCAATGGCTTCTGCCTCGGTGGGGTAGGCTTCATCGGGAATATCGTAGCGGTGCTTCTCGCCAAGGACGATTTCCGCAAAGGCGGCGGCATCGGCAATGCCTTCCACGACGGTTGCGGGGCCACGGGTGGCATCACCGGCAACATAGACATTTTCCAAATTGGTCTTAAAGGCGGGACGGCCCTTGGCGTTCAGTTCGATGCCATTGGCGGCAAAGAGACTGTCATCAACCTGCTCGCCCACGGCGGAAACGACCAGATCGCAGGGGATTTCCACGGTTTCGCCGGTGGGAACGGGGCTTCTTCTGCCGGAGGCATCGGGTTCGCCCAGCTTCATCTGATTACAAATCAGCTTGCCGTCTCTCTGTGCCACGGGTGCGACCAGCTCTAAGAACTGCACACCGTCAGCGATTGCCAGCTCCAGCTCCTCGGCATCGGCGGGCATATATCTCTTGGTACGGCGATAGACCAGCGTGGAGGATTTTGCACCTTCCCGCTTGGCAACGCGGGCGGCATCCATTGCGGTGTTACCGCCGCCGATGACGGCGACATGACCCAGCTCGCCGCCCAGACCTGCCTTGCGCTCAGCAAGCCAGCCGATGACACCACGGACATTGCCTTCCATATCTAACTTGCCGGCTTTCCATGCGCCCACAGCGTAGAGGATGTGGGTGTAGCCCTGTGCCTTCAGTTCTTCTACGGAGGGAGCCTCGGTGTTGAGCTTGACCTCGGTGCCGTATGCCATCATCAGGGCGATATCCTTGTCGATGGCTTCGCCGCTGATACGGAATTCGGGAATGACATGACGGACAATGCCACCTAACTTGTCGCTGCGCTCGAAGATGGTGCAGGCAACGCCCTTGCGGCCAAGGAAGTAAGCGGCGGCAATACCCGTGGGACCACCGCCGATGATGGCGGCCTTCTTGCCCTCTACGGGCTCGGGCTTGACGATGGAAGCCATGAGAGCCTCAATGCCCTTTTCTGCTGCCAGCAGCTTGGTGGAGCGGATCTGTACGGCTTCATCATAGAAATTACGGGAGCACTTGCCCATGCAGTGATGGGCGCAGATGGTGCCGGTGATAAAGGGAAGGGCGTTCTTCTCGGTAATGAGCTTGAGGGCTTCGTTGTACATGCCCTTCTTGCACAGCTCAATGTATTCGGGAATATCCTGCTCGATGGGGCAGCCGCCCTTGCAGGGGGCAATATAGCAATCCAGCCAAGGCACTCTCTCCTCATTCTTGCGGGAGGGCAGAGGCTTGATGGGCTTGACATGGTGGTAGTCACTGCGGCAGTCCATAGCCATCTTGGAAATGGCTTCGGTATCCGTGCCGTTGAAGGGACGGAACTCCATATCCTGAACCTTTTCACACATCTGCACCAAACGGTTGTATCCGCCGGGCTTGAGGATGGTGGTGGCTACGGTGATGGGCCAAATGCCTGCGGCAAGGAGCTTGTCACAGTTGAAGAACTCTGCGCCGCCTGCGAAGGAAATCTTCATCTTTCCGCCGAACTGGGTGGAGATGCGGCGGCACATTTCGATGGTCAGGGGGAACAGGGAGCGGCCGGACATGTACATTTCGTCGTTGGGAAGCTCTCCACGAGTGGTGTCTACGGGGAAGGTGTTGGACAGCTTCAGACCGAATTCCAGACCCTTTTCGTCTGCCAAAGCCTGCAGACGCTCGAACATGGGAACGGCGTCCTTCCACTGCAAATCTTCGTTGAAGTGGTGGTCGTCGAACACGATGTAGTCATAGCCCATGCCGTCAAGGATGCTGCGGGCATCCTTGTAGCCCAAAATGGTGGGGTTGCACTTGACAAAGGTGTTGACATTCTTTTCGGAAATCAGGTAGGAAGCAATGCGCTCGATTTCATCGGGAGGACAACCGTGGAGGGTGGACAGGGTGACGGAGCGGGACACACGGGGAGAAATGCCTGCGATAAACTCGGCTTCCTCGGGGAACAGCTCGGTGAGGACTGCCTTGCACTCGGCAAAGATGGGAGCGCGGGTGGCATCCTTCATGGACTCGATGTAGTTGTCGATCTTTTCGCCCTTGATGCCTTCCAGGTCGTAGCCTACGGACATGTTGAACACGAAGCCGTCGGGATCGCCGTAGCCCCAAACCTTGGCCATGACCTTCAGAGCGCACCAAGCCTTGATGTACTCATCCAAAGCCTGACGGACTTCTAATTCGGTGGACCATTCCTGATTGTAGCCTTCGTCGTCAGCCAAAATGCAGGGACGGGGCACGCAGCGAGCCAAGTCCTCGCCGTCCATTTTCTGCACGGTCTTGACCTCGAAGAAGCGGGCACCTGCCACATAGGAGGCGATAATGTTCTGTGCCAACTGGCTGTTGGGACCTGCGGCGGGGCCGAAGGGTGTTTCGATCTTCTCTCCAAAAATGGGGAAGGTCTTTTGGGGATTTGCCTTATATTCCGTGTGAATTCCGAAGATTTCACCGTTGTTCTTCCGCTCGGTGATGACCCAATTCATTAAGGAACGGAAGGGAATGGGATACATTTTTTCAGACATGGGTTAACCTCCAATAATCAATATAAATAGCGCGTCCAAAAGTGTTGCAGGACGATGACAAGGCCGGATGTAGCGGCTAAGGAAAAAATGGTGCCTTTCATTAAGATCGGAATGGCGGGGGGCAACAACATCATCAAAAAGATGATAGAAATGACTCCGTAGAAGGCAAGGGTGATGAGATAGAGCCCCATGATGAGTTTCTTTCCTGCCTCACAATCCTTACACAGAAGGATCCAGCCGATCAGACCTGCAACTCCTTCCACAGCAGAGCCAAGCAAAGTGAAGAAGGTGAGAGCTTCGTAGAAATCATAGGTTTGCAGAAGCTCTAACTTTTGAATGAGATAAACAGGCAATGCAACGGACAGAAGGAGAACGAACAGCAAAGCCCATTTGCAAATCGTCCTTGTTTTTTGCTTTCTTAGCAATGTCCTGCGGTTCATCTTAGTAGGTGCAGTTGTTCAGGGCACCCCACAGCTTCTTGGACTCTTCCATGATGCGGGCGTTGACGGCTTCTTCATCGATGCCCACCAGCTCTCTGTCCTTCATCAGCAGCTTGCCGTTGCCGATGGTGGTCTGACACTGACGACCCGTCATGCCGAAGATCATATGACCGTCGATGTTGGCATCGGAGAAGGGAGTGAAGGGCTTGTAGTCCATAACAATGACATCAGCGGCGGCACCGGCTTCCAGCACACCTAACTTGGTGTCGAAGTAGCGGGCGCCGATGAGGGCGTTGTTCTTGAACAGCATATCCGTGACCTCGCACCAGCCCACATTGGGCAGACAGGCATTCTGTCTCTGTGCGCAGAGGGCGACCTTGAGGGATTCCAGCATATCGTTGGTGTAAGCATCCGTGCCCATGCCCAACAGAACGCCGGCCTTGTACAGGGGCAGCACGGGACAGGTGCCCACGGCGTTGCCCATGTTGGATTCGGGATTGTTGACAACCATGGTGTCAGTGGACTTGATGATCTCGATTTCAGCGGAATTCACATGGATGCAGTGACCCAAAATGGTCTTGGGGCCAAGGATGCCGTGATCCTGCAAACGCTGCACAGGGCGGCGACCGTAGTTTTGCAGGGAGTCGTAGACATCGTTCATGCCCTCGGAGACATGGATGTGGTAGCCGGTGCGGCCGTTGTTGGCCTCCACCATGCGCTCGAAGGTCTTGTCGGAGATGGTGAACAGGGCGTGACCGCCGAACATGGCTGCCAGCATGGGATCCTTCTGCTGCTCGCAGTAGGAGATGAAATCGGCATTTTCCTTAATGCCCTGCAGGCACTTTTCCTCGCCGTCACGGTCGGAGACCTCGTAGCACAGGCAGGAGCGGATGCCGAATTCCTTGGCAGATTCTGCAATTTGGAACAGGCTGCCGGGGATTTCGCCGTAGGAGGCGTGGTGGTCAAAAATGGTGGTGACACCCTGCTTGATGCAGTCGATGTACAGGGCATCGGCAGAAGCCTTGGTGCCCTTGAGCATCAGCTTGCGGTCGATGGCCCACCAGGTACCGTCCAGAACCTCGTAGAAGTTGGTGGGGTTGTTGCCCTTGATGGAAAGACCACGGGCCAAAGCGGAATAGATGTGAGTGTGAGCGTTGATGAAAGCGGGCATGATCACGCCGCCCTTGGCATCGATAAACTCGGCTTCGGGGTACTTGGCCCGCAGCTCGGCGGTAGTGCCCACTTCCTTGATCTTGGTGCCCTCAATGACAACACCGCCGTCAGGCAGATAGGGCAGAGCTTGGCTTCTGGTGATCAGCTTGCCGTTTGCAAGAATGTACATAAAAATCCCTCCTGTAGATGGGCACCTCTAACAATTCCTTTTTTCGTTCCGGCCGAATCTTTTTCCCCAACTGTTGCTTATGAAAACCTTGAAATACACAAAGTATTCCTGCGGTTTTCAATGCTAAATTTGAGGAAAAATCTTTCGCCCGGCACATCAAAAATCAATTTTTAGAGGTTGCCAAAATAACAAAAATGGGGATGTCAAACCGCAGTTCAACATCTCCACCCAATGAAATTGAGTGATAGTCGGAAGCCCGTGCGCGAAGCACTTCGTTACAGCTATCAATATTCTATTGCAGATATATTATACAAAAAGGACTTTGCAAATGCAATACGCCAAATCTTACAAATTTGTCCTGTTGTTTTTGAGCATTTTGACGGATACCTTCTTGGAAGATTCGTAGGGGCGAACTGCGTTCGCCCGCGGGCATTCACAGAACGCCCCTACGCATCATTACGATGGTGCTTGTGGAGGGACGGGAACTCCGACCCATGCGGGATTTATATCGCTGAGGGCGAATCACCCTCAACATAGCGCGGCGTGTCTCGGAAACACATATTGTGTCGTCTTATGAGATAATTATACAAATAATCACATAAAATATGCAAAAATCTCAGAAAGACCCCTTGTAAAACTCTGAATTATATGTTACTATATCAGCGGTGGCGCTGTATCCTAGTCAAAGCGTGCCGATCTCGAAGAAGGGCCTAAAAATCCTTTTAAGGGCATATCGATGAAGTCCCTGGTGCTTGCTTTTTTCCCCCAGATTAGGGTGGGTGCTGGGGGTTAAGGTTTTCGGGCGAGGCGCAATGGCATGTGCCGACCGACCCGATTACCGTGGAGACCTGTTCTTGTGCGACAGCCGATCCCGTTTTGCAAAAAAACCCGGACTGCGTACGAAACAGGAGAGAACCTGCAATGCAGTGCGCAGAATCGCGTTGCTGTGTGCAGTGTAGCCTGCCTTGCGTGGACATGTCGGGATAGGGGAGCGAAGCGCTCGCGTCTGTGGCCGCAGACGACGGCGATATTGCCCCTTGAAACCATGCCTGCAAAAGAGGATAGAATCGGTGCGTGATGCTGTGGAAATCACCTAGGCAGTCTTCCAAGGGCAAATAAGGGATTGCAGTGCGGACTAAGTGGCAATCGGGTAGTGGGTGCGGCAACGCCCCACCGAGACTTTCAACGGAAACGGCTTTCCGGCGACGGAGAGTAGTCAAAGGGGAAATCCAACCCGACCTAAGCCGTAAGATTTACTTTATTTGCTGCCACCATTTTTTTCATTTCAGGAGGACATAGTATTTTGAGTTCCCAAAGCGAGAAGCCCCGAAGTAAAAAACAGAAAAAACAAAAAGGAAATGCAAGCTGGATTACTCTCATTTTCTTTCTGTCCATAGGAATTTCCTCGACGTTTTCCTTCCTTTCTTCTACAGTGCTGGAAGGATCCGGACTTGTCGGGGCATTTTTTGTTTTGCTGCTCATTGTGTTAGTGGGCATTGTGTTTGATATCATCGGTGTGGCGGTCATGTCGGCAGGGGAGAAGCCCTTCCACTCCATGGCGGCCAAAAAGGTGGCAGGTGCGGCAGAAGCTCTGAAGCTCCTGCGCAATGCGGAGAAGGTCTCCAGCGTGTGCAACGATGTGGTGGGCGATATCTGCGGCATCGTTTCCGGCTCGGCTTCGGCGGTGATTGCCGCGACTGCGCTCGCGGGCATGGGCTCGGATATGCTCGCCAAGCTCCTGATGTCGGCGTTGGTATCTGCCCTGACCATTGCGGGAAAAGCCTTTGGCAAGGATATTGCCATGAAAAAGGCAACGGAGATCGTTTTCACAGTCTCCAAGCCCATTTATTATATAAAGTCACTGTTCCGAAGGAAAGGAAAAAAGTGACGACGGGATAGGTTGTGACTCCATGCAATTACTGAATCAAATCCGATCCCGTTCCGATTTGCTTTCTCTCAGGGAGGAGCAGCTTCCCCAGCTCTGTCGGGAAATTCGCCGTTTTTTGGTGGAGCATGTATCTAAAACGGGAGGCCATTTGGCCTCGAATTTGGGTGCGGTAGAGCTGACGGTAGCACTGGAACGGGTGTTTGATACAACGAAGGACAGGCTCCTGTTTGATGTGGGCCATCAGTCCTATGTGCATAAATTATTGACGGGCCGTCAGGAGGGCTTTGCCTCTTTGCGGCAATATGGCGGTATGGCGGGCTTTCCAAAGCCCTCGGAGAGTGTGACGGATGCCTTTGTGGCAGGCCACGCATCTTCCTCCGTGTCTACGGCCTTGGGCATGGCACGGGCCCGCACCCTTTTGAAAGGGGACTACCATGTGATCGCCCTCATCGGAGACGGTGCCATGACAGGCGGCCTTGCCTATGAGGCTATGAATGACGCGGGTGCGAGCAACGAGCCCATGATCGTCATTCTCAACGACAACGGAATGTCCATTAACCCCAATGTGGGCGGCGTGAGTCGGCACCTGTCGGAGCTGCGTACCCGCCCGGGCTATTTTACTTTGAAAAAAGCCTATCGCAGTGCGACGCATGCTTTGCCCGGCGGAAAGGCATTTTATCGCTTTACTTCCCGCCTCAAGGATCGCTGGAAGGGTCTTGTGCTGGGCAGCACGGTCTTTGAGAGCATGGGCTTTGAATACTATGGCCCCATTGACGGCCATGACGAAAAGCGGCTGGAATATATGCTGCGCTTGGCGAAGGAGGCCAACAAGCCGGTATTGCTTCATGTGATTACCCAAAAGGGACGGGGCTATGGGCCGGCAGAGGAGAATCCCGATGTATTCCACGGCGTAGGAGCCTTTGACATAGAACAGGGTAAGCCCTTGGGCGGTGGAAAGATCGGTTTTTCCGAGGTGTTCGGAAAAGAAATGTGCCGTTTGGCGAGTGAGGATGAGCGTGTCTGCGCCATCACTGCTGCCATGATTCACGGCACGGGGCTGAAAGAGTTTCATGCCAAGTTCCCCAAGCGTTGCTTCGATGTGGGCATTGCCGAGGGACACGCGGTTTCCATGGCGGGTGGCTTGGCGAAGCAGGGCATGATCCCTGTGGTTGCCATCTACTCCACCTTCTTACAGCGTGCCTACGATATGATTTTACAGGATGTTGCCATGCAGAATCTCCATGTGGTCTTTGCGGTAGACCGTGCGGGGCTGGTGGGCAACGACGGAGAGACCCATCAGGGCGTGTTTGATATCAATTTCCTGCGCTCCGTGCCTCATATGCAGATTCTCTGCCCCTCCAACGGTGCAGAGCTGGAAATGATGCTGCGGCAGGCGGTGCTGGAAATGGACGGCCCTGTGGCCGTGCGCTATCCCCGTGGCGGGGACGGCAAATTTACGCAAATTGCCACCTCTCCCATTTTGCGGGAGGGGAAGGATATTACCCTCATTGGGTACGGAACCCTGATCAATGAGGTGTTGGAAGCGGCGGAGCTGCTGCAAAAGGAGGGCATCTGCGCAGAGGTGCTGAAATTGGCCTCTGTAAAGCCCTTTGACTTGGATACCATCATCGCTTCTGTGCAAAAAACGGGGCATTTGGTGGTGGCGGATGAAGCCATCAGCATCGGCTGTGCGGGACGGGAGATTTCTGCCCTTCTGCGAGCCAAGGGCATTGTAGTACCTACACGGAGCTGCAACATTGGAGATGGCTTCGTGGAGCATGGAAATGTGAAGGAGCTGTACCGTCAGGTGGGGATTGATGCCCGCTCTCTGGCGGATAAGGCAAAGGAGGTGCTGGGACGGTGAAGCAAAAGGAACGCTTGGATATGCTTTTGGTGCAGCGGGGGCTGTGTGACAGCCGCAGTCGTGCCCAGGCACTGATTATGAGCGGCGAGGTCTATGTCGGCGGACAAAAATGCGACAAGGCCGGTACTGCCGTGGATGTGGAAGCGGAAATCGAGGTGCGTGGGAACCACTGTCCCTATGTGAGCCGAGGTGGTTTGAAGCTGGAAAAGGCACTGCGGGACTTTGGCGTAGACCCTACAGGCTATGTCTGCTCCGATTCCGGTGCGTCCACCGGCGGCTTTACCGATTGTCTCCTGCAAAAAGGGGCGAAAAAGGTCTTTGCCATCGATGTGGGCTACGGCCAACTGGCGTGGAGCATCCGCACCGATCCCCGCGTGGTGTGTATGGAACGGACGAACATCCGCTATGTTACACCGCAGGATTTGGGAGAGCCTTTGGATTTATCCGTGGTGGATGTATCCTTTATTTCTTTGAAAATCGTGCTGCCTGCAATCAAAGCTCTGCTCAAGGAAACGGGGCAGGTGCTGTGCCTCATCAAGCCGCAGTTCGAGGCGGGCAAGGACAAGGTGGGCAAGAAGGGCGTGGTAAGAGAGCCCGCCGTTCACGAGGAGGTTTTGGAGAACTTCTTGGCTCTGGCACGGGAGCTGCAATTTACGGTACGGAATTTGACCTTCTCCCCTGTGAAGGGGCCGGAGGGCAATATTGAATTTTTGGGACATCTTTCCATGATCCCCGAGGGTGGTATCGAGCCTGATGTCAAGGCTTTGGTCGCCGCCGCACATGAGACGCTATGAAAAAAGTTGTAATGACACCGAATCCCTATCGGGACAAAAATTTTAAATTTGCCCAGCAAGCAGAGCGCATTTTGCGGCAGTCGGGAATTGAGACAAGAATCTGCCTTGCCTTTGATGTGGATCGAAGCTTTGAGCTGCCTTCGGATATTCGGCTCTACGATTTGGAGCAGGAATTGAAGGATGCGGATCTGCTCATTTGCTTTGGCGGCGATGGCACGATTCTCCACTCCTCCAAGGCAGCCACTCGGATGGGAGTGCCCGTGCTGGGAGTCAATATCGGCACCATGGGCTTTATGGCAGAGCTGGAAAGCGGCGAAATGAAGGAGCTGTCACGCTTGGCTGAGGGCAGATATACGGTGGAGGAGCGGATGATGCTCCATGTGACTGCCGAGCGGGACGGGCAGATCCTTTTGGAGGAAGAAGCCCTTAACGATGCGGTCATCACCAAGGGTGCTGTGGCTCGCACGATTCATCTTTCCGTGAGCTGTGACGGTGCGGAGGTCATGGCCTTCGGCGGTGATGGCGTGATTATCAGCACGCCCACCGGCTCTACCGCCTATGCCATGTCTGCCGGCGGGCCCATTGTAGAGCCGACTACGGAGAATATCATTCTCACACCTATCTGCGCCCACGATATGCAGACGAAAACCATTGTCACGGCACCTACACGGAAAATCGCCGTGGAGGTAGGGCGCATCGGACGGAAAAATGCTTTCTTGTCCGTGGACGGCGGACGGGCACTGCGCCTGAATACCGGTGACATTGTGCGCATCACCCGCTCCCAATTTACCACTCGTTTGGTGCATTTGTCGGAGCGCAACTTCTTTGATATTGTAAAAAATAAATTCAAATAGGGGGTCCCTATGAAGAACCATCGTCAGAATAAGATTTTAGAACTGATCAGCACGCAGAATATCGAAACCCAGGAGCAGCTGCTCAAGGCTCTGCAGGACTGCGGTTTTCAGAGCACACAGGCCACCGTGTCCCGTGACATCAAGGAGCTGAGAATCATCAAGACCTTGGATGGTGCCGGCGGCTATCGCTATTGTGTTGCCCACAAGAATGAAACGGAGCATTTTGACGACCGTATCCAAATCATTTTCCGTGAATGTGTCACCAAGGTGGACTGCGCGCAGAATTTGATCGTGATTAAGACCATGCCCGGCTTGGCGGCTGCGGCAGGTGCCAATATTGATGCTCTGCATATCCCCGAGGTAGTGGGCTGTCTGTCCGGAGACGATACAACCCTCGTTGTCATGCGGGATACGGAGTGCGCCGCAAAGTTCAGCGCAGAAATCCGGAAAATGCTGGAATAAAAGGGGGAAAACCCATGCTTCGCCTGCTTCATATTGAGAATATTGCCGTGATTGAACAGGCGGAGATTGCCTTCGGTGACGGCTTTCATGCCATGACCGGTGAAACGGGTGCGGGTAAGTCCATCGTGATCGATGCCATCAGTGCCATTTTGGGCGAGCGGGCTTATCGGGACATGATTCGTACGGGCAGCAGCAAGGCTTCCGTACGGGCGATTTTCGACCAGGTGCCGGAGCTTCCCTGGTTTGCCGAAAATGAGGTGCCCTACGAGGACGAAATCACCGTACAGCGGGATATTTATCTGGATGGACGCAACCTGTGCAAGGTCAACGGCGTGGCGGTGACCGTGAATGTGCTGAAAAAACTGGGTCTGCGCCTGATCAATATCCACGGGCAGCATGATTCGGCGGCCCTCTTTGATGAAAATTATCACCTGTCCTTTTTGGACAGCTTTGCATGCAATGCGCCGCTTTTGGCGGAGTATTTGGAAAAATACGAGGCAATGCAGGAGCTGCGTCGGGAGCTGAACCGCCTGTCAATGGACGAGGGGGAAAAGCTGCGGCGCATGGAAACTCTGAAATATCAGATTGAAGAAATCTCCCGTGCCAAGCTGAAGGCGGGAGAGGACGAGGAATTGGAAGCCCGCCGCAAGCTGTTGCAAAACAGCGAAAAGCTATCCGACGGTTTGGAGGAAGCGGCAGAGGCTTTGGACGGAGACGAAACCGGTGCGGCGACCCTTCTGGCATTGGCAGAGAGGGCGTTGCAGCGCATTTCCCGTTTTGATGAAAGCCTGAGTGCCGTGCACGATCAGGTGGCCGACCTGATGTATCAGGTGCGGGATGCAGCAGAGCAGGTGCAGGAAAAACGGGACGCCTTAGCCTACAGTGCCGAGGAGCTGGAGCGCATGGAGGAACGATTGGATATCATCCATCGTCTGCGGCGCAAATACGGTGCCACCTGCGCCGACATTTTGGCTTATTTGGAACGCGCCAAGGCAGAATTGGAAGAAATCGAATTTGCCGACGATCGCATTGCCCAATTACAGGGGAAGCTGAAAACGGCAGAAAAGGCCGCAAGAGAAGTGGCTCTGCGTTTGCGGGAGACAAGAAAAGCGGCTGCTGTAGGTCTGACGGAGCGCATCTTGTCCGAGCTGGCGGATTTGGATATGAAGAAGGTACAGTTTTCCTGCGAATTTGGGGAGACGGAGCTGAGTCCCGTAGGAGCAGACAGCTTGGCATTCTACATGTCTGCCAATGTGGGCGAGGCGTTGAAGCCCATGAATAAGGTGGCCTCCGGCGGCGAGCTGGCAAGAATCATGCTGGCACTGAAAAATGTGCTGGCAGAAAAAGAAGGCGCACCCACCCTGATTTTTGACGAGGTGGATACGGGCGTGTCCGGCCGTGCGGCACAGAGGGTGGCGGAAAAGCTGCGTGCCGTGTCCCAAAATAAACAGGTGTTGTGCGTCACCCATCTGCCCCAAATTGCGGCTTTGGCAAGCACCCATTTGCTCATTGCCAAGGGCGAGCGGGAGGGCAGAACCTATACCTCGGTCACGCCCTTGGATTTCGAGGGGCGCAGAGCCGAGCTGGCCCGTTTGATTGGCGGTGCCAACATCACGGAAACGACCCTCCGCAGTGCGGCGGAGATGCTACAGCTTCAATAGCACAGAGGAATAGCACAGAGGAGGAGAGAGAAATGAAGAAAAATCTGATTTCAGCAAAGATTTGGGTAGCACCCATACTGGTCTATCTGTTTTTTCTGCTGATCACCTGCGGTGCCGCTTCCATTCAGAGTGTGCAGAACGGCGGTTACTTGTCGGGATTGCTCGTCCAACTGGCAGAATGGAACGACCTTGTTGCCCATTTGCTGGCTGGAACGGCTCTGTTTGCCGCCTATTTGGGAATGTTGCTCCTGTCCCAAGGGAAAAGCGGAAAACCCGTTTGGCTGGCAAGCGTGTTGGCACTGACCGTCCCTGCGGCGGTTTACAGTCAAAGCTACGGCAGCCTGAACGGTGCTCTGAGCGTGGCACCCACGGCAGCACTGACCCTATTTTATTTGGTGCTGGTGGAAAAGCTGCTGGGCGCGAAGCATAAAAAGGCGCGCTATGCGCTGCCCCTGTTTTTGCTGGGGTTGGTGGCGCAGTTCTTCCATGCAAGCCTGAGCATTGGTATTTGTATTTTGTCCGTCGGCATGACGGTGAAATATTGGAAAAGAGGCTCGTGGGCACTGCTTCTGCACAGCATTGCCGCCTGCGTAGGCTGTGCTGTGGCACTGCTTCTCTCCAAAAACAGGCTCCTTTTTTCCACAAGTGGTCTGCTTTACCGCGGCGAGGCATTGGTGGACGGTATTTTGGCGAAAAATTGGCCCATGCTGCTGCTTCTGACCACCGCTTGTCTGTTGCTCATTCAGCCTCTGCGCTCTGAGCGTTCCAAGCGTTGCAACCAAATTTTACAGGAGCTTTTGCTGCCTGTGGCAGTGTTCCTTCTGTGCCCCTATCTGAAAACCATTGCCCCTCTTGCGGCGGCGTTGAAGCTTCTGTTTGCTGCGGTTTATATCAGGGGATTGTGGCAAACCATCAAGGTCTATGTCAATCGGGAGCATCGTCGTCACCAGTTGTATCGACTGCTCTCTGCCATCGCTGCCTTCCTTCTGCCACTGCTCTTTGCCGGCGAGTGGAACGACGGTTTGCTTTATCTGCCCTGTCTGCTTATGGCGGCGGTGACATTGCTTCTGTGGAGCTATGCCTTGCAGCACTTTAGCAATTTGGAGCGTTGCTGCCGGAAGCTTATGCCCGCGGTGGGTATTGCGGTCTTGTGCTGCTGCGTGTGGATCGCTGTTTGCAACAGTATGACCGACGAAGTCAGACGAGAGTACAGTCGCCATCAGGAAGCCCTTGGAATGACGGAGGTTTGCCTGCCCGAGTACCCCTTTGCCGAATATCGGGCAGAGGAAACCGAAGAATTTACCACACTGACGGTGGAATATTGCCCCTGGGAAGAGTGGGATTGGGCAAGCTATTACGCCGAGCTGCGTTCCTCCGAATCCGACGAGGAGGAGAACGAGGAAAAAACGAATCCCATGGACACCTATCGAGAGGAACAGAATTGATAGGGATTTTTCTTGACAAGCACATTGCTTTTTGGTAGAATAATTGCAGAAATTGTCTGCAAAGAGCCCTCTGTCCTATGTGGGCAGAGGGCATTTTCATAAAGGAGTAAATTATGAAATTATATGACGAGCTGGTGGCCCGCGGCTTGATTGCCCAGGTGACCAATGAAGAAGAAATTCGGGAAATGATCGACAACGGCAAGGCCACCTTCTATATCGGCTTTGACCCCACGGCAGATTCCCTCCATGTGGGTCACTTTATGGCCCTGTGCCTGATGAAGCGTCTGCAAATGGCGGGCAACCGTCCCATCGCCTTGATCGGCGGCGGTACTGCTATGATCGGCGACCCCTCCGGACGGACGGATATGCGCTCCATGATGACCCGTGAGACCATCGACCACAACTGCGCCTGCTTCAAGAAGCAGATGGAGCGTTTCATCGAGTTCGGTGAGGGCAAGGCACAGATGGTGAACAACGCCGATTGGCTCTTGGACCTGAATTATGTGGAAGTCCTGCGTGAGGTGGGTGCTTGCTTCTCCGTGAACAATATGTTGCGCGCCGAGTGCTACAAGCAGCGTATGGAGAAGGGCCTGAGCTTCTTAGAGTTCAACTATATGATCATGCAGTCCTACGACTTCTACTACCTGTATCAGAAGTACGGCTGCAATATGCAGTTCGGCGGCAACGACCAGTGGAGCAATATGCTCGGCGGCACGGAGCTGATTCGCCGTAAGCTGGGCAAGGATGCTCATGCCATGACCATCACCCTGCTGCTCAACTCCGAGGGCAAGAAGATGGGCAAGACGGCCAAGGGTGCTGTGTGGCTGGATCCTGAAAAGACCTCCCCCTTCGACTTCTTCCAGTATTGGCGCAATGTGGCTGACGAGGATGTGCTCAAGTGCATCCGTATGCTCACCTTCCTGCCGCTGGAGGAGATCGATGCTATGGACAAGTGGGAGGGCAGTGATCTGAACCGCGCCAAGGAAATTTTGGCATACGAGCTGACCAAGCTGGTACACGGCGAGGAAGAAGCAGAGAAGGCAAGAACGGCAGCCAAGGCTCTCTTTGCAGGCGGTGCCGATGATTCCAATATGCCCACTACCGAGCTGACTGCCGAGCAGATCGGCGACGGCATTGGCATTATGGACTTGCTCTTGGCTTGCAAGCTGGTTCCCACCAAGTCGGAGGCTCGCCGTTTGGTGCAGCAGGGCGGTGCCTTCGTCAATGATGAGAAGGTTGCTTCTATTGATGTGCGTTACGATGCGGAAGCTCTGCGTGCGGGATTGAAGATTCGCAAGGGCAAGAAGGTCTACCATAAGGCCATTTTGGGAGGCTAAACCATGAAGCTGAGATTGCTTGCCCTGCTTTTGGCACTGATGATGCTGTGCGCCTGCGGATCTGAGGGAGACGGAACGGAAAACACGGATCCTGTCCAGACCACCACCGCACCCAAGACCGAACCCGAAGAGGGTGGCACTCCCTCCGAAGCCTATCGCTACAGTGAGCTGCCCGAGGGCTATACCCTTGTGCAGGCATTGGCAGACGGCTGTATGGCAATCGACTTCAGAAACGGTGCGACCTCTCCCAAGGTGTGGGGCATTGACTACTGGAATACCTTCTTGGAGGTCAGCGGCAGAGGTGAGAACATCACCCTGCGTGTGGTCTATTTCAACGACAAGCAGACTTGGTTTACGGATTTCTACTACAGCAGAGATCGCTATAGCCTGTACACCAGGGACACCTACAGTGAATACCAAATCGGCCCCTATACCTATCTGAAGAAGATCGAGGGCGCAGACATCTACAGCGGCGAGGATGTGGACTGCTATATTCTCACGGATGATGCTGAGCTGGGCGCCAAGGATGTGCTGTCTATGATGCACATCTGCGACATCGAAGCCGAGCGCGATGTGGCCTTCACCATCGTAGATTTCACCACCTATTTTGGATAAAAATAACCCCGCCACGGCTCGCCGTGGCGGGGTCTGGTGTAGGGGACGACCTGGGTGTCGTTCCATTTTTCGATTTGTGCTTCATAGGGAACGGCACATAGGCCGTTCCCTACGGTGTTGTACGGCGGTGCATTGGTGATTATCGGTGCCACGGGACGATGTGGGCATCGTCCCCTACGGCGCGAGAGGAAGTGCGGTGGAATTTGTAGGGGTCGATGCCCACATCGACCCGTGTACGCACAAATACATGAATTTCATTGTTACAGCGTTTTGTCAGGAATCGGGGCAGATCATTTTCAGCAGGGCGGTGCAGGCACGGTCGACATCTTGTTCCGTGGCGTGGAAGTCCCGTGTATACCAAGGGTCGGCGACATCGCGGTAGTCGCCTGTGTGATCCATGAGCAGGGAGAGCTTGTTCTCAGGGTCGCCGCCGAAGATGCGTTTCATGCTTCGCAGATTGTTGGCATCCATGCCGATGATATAGTCGTAATGGGCATAATCCTCTGCTGTGATTTTACGGGCGGTTTTTCCTGCGCAGGAAATGCCACGCTCTGCCAGCAGCTTCCGCACAGGGGGATAGACGGGGTTGCCCAGCTCGTCGGAGCAGGTGGCGGCGGAGGCGATTTCAAATTCCTGTGACAGACCTTTTTTGGCAACCAAATCCTTCATCACAAATTCCGCCATGGGGCTGCGGCAGATATTGCCCAGACAGACAAACAGAATACGAGTCATTTCGGTTCTCCTTTTTCAACCTCTGTGACACAGAGTTTTTTTTCTTTGACCCGAAAACGGATATCGAAGCCGGCAAATTCCATGCCGTAAATGCGTTCAGGGTCGCTCTGATAAGAGGGGCGGGGGTCATGGGAGAGGACAGCCAGCAATGCTTCCTGTCGATTTTCGGGGATCTTATTCAGCAGTTGTGCGGGGAAATCCACCGTCAGGAGGAAGTCGTCTGCCTGCGTGGTGAAGCCGCCCAAGGCATCGGGATGGCAATCGGCATAGGGAACATAGGGCTTGATGTCATAAATGGGCGTGCCGTCCATCAAATCCGCTCCCGCAATTTGCAAAACAGGGCCGTCTTTGGTCTGCTCCACGCCCAGGAGCCGCACGCAGGACAGCCCCACGGGATTGGGACGGAAGGGAGAACGGGTGGCAAAAACCCCCAAACGGGTGTTGCCCCCCAGACGGGGCGGGCGCACCGTGGGCGACCAGGGCTTGCCCACGGATTCGGAAAATTCCCAAATCAGCCAAAGATGGGAAAAGCCCTCTATGCCCCGCAGGGCATCGGCATTGCGAAATTCCGGCGTAAAAATAATGGTGGAGCGCAGCTCGTCAACCAACCCGCTTTGACGGGGAATGCCGAACTTTGTGGGAAAATCACTGCGAATGTGTGCGATGTGTTTCATAATTGTCCTCTTTGTTCCATGTGTTTTCCGTTTATATCGTGGGGAACGGCACATAGGCCGTTCCCTACGATTTTTATCGATCTTCCGTCTGTTCCGTAGGGGACGATGTCCACATCGTCCCGCTTGTAGGAACTACCAAATTTGTGCAAATTGGGTTGTGCGTACCGTCTGCCGCTTCGCGGTTCGGGACGATGTGGGCATCGTCCCCTACGGAACAGACGAAAGATCGATGGAATTCGTAGGGGCGTTCTGTGAACGCCCGCTGGCGAACGCAGTTCGCCCCTACGAAATCGGAACGAAATGTGGATGAAAATCGTGAGGGCGATTCGTGAATCGCCCCTACGATACAGGTTCTTTGACACGCTCAAATGCCCAAGGCGGGAATCGCCTTGGGCATTCTTTTTGCGTTATTTGCGTTTCATACTAATCAAACATTTCTGTCCGAAAGCAGTATGGCGTTCTTTAAGAGAAGAATGCCTTGGCACTGTCGCCGTAGGCGACCATGGCCTGCACAAGGGTACGGAGGGTGCCTGTTGTGCTTGCGCCGTAGGTGTCGATGCTGTAGACCATGGTGGGGGAAAGCTGGGTGTCGCCTTCGTAGACCGCCGCATTCAGAACGCAACGCATTTCTGCCGAGAGCAGACCGTCAAAGTCAAAGGCATAGTAATTACGGGAGGCACTATAGACCTCGTAGTCCGTCAGAGTGACGGTTTCCGTCTCGCCGTTGATGTTGACAAAGGTGATGCGGAGGGACAGATCGTCCAGATTGCCCTTGTAGTTGGTGGTGTTCATAACAAAGCGCACCACAATCTTGCTCTCCAGACTCATGGTTTTGCCTGCCCAGGTGATGACGGGATTAGAAATATCCGTCAAAATCCGGTTATTGTTGCCGAATTCCACGGAATCCAGATCCTGAAGGTATGCCATGTGCGCCTCGGACATGGCACTGTCGGCAAGGGCATCGGTGCGGTAGCCCTTCCAAAGCTGTGCCTTTGCGCCGTAGCGCAGCAGGTTGGCACTCAGAGCCTTGAGGGTTACGGGGGCACTTGCGCTGTTGAGCTGACTGTAAGCGTAGGTGGCAACGCTGAAGGAATCCACATTGGAAATGTACTCTCTGCCGTCCTTGGTCATGTGCAGCGTTGCATCTACCATGTTGTTCATCTCAAGGGAAATCAGACCGTCCAGAACGAAGTAATAATAGCCTCCCCGCAGCTCGGGCCGGAGAATCATGGTTTCCGTACCCACAAATTCATTTCCTTCGTAAACAGGCAGCACACATTCCATGTAATAGCTGTCGTACTCTGCCAGATCCGCAGGCTTGACGGCATAGTTAATGGCAATGTCGCTGGCAAGGTTGAGAGAGTGGAAGATCTTCACATTGCTGTCCAGCTCGGGTTCCGTGGATCGATAGGTAAAGAGGGAGGTTGCGCTTGTGCTGCTGTTGCCGCTGCTGTCCGTGAGGGTCACATACCAGCCGTATTCCTGATCGGGGGTCAGCCCTTCGGGGCAGACAGAGGCGGGCTCTCCTTCTGTTACGGTAATGCCTTGGGTGAGAACGGGTTCAGCCGCCGTGAGCAGAAGCGTCTTGGTGGTGAAGCTGCGGGTCAGATCGCCGTTGAGCTCTACGGAGACCGCAAATTCATCGCCGTGCTTCTGATACAGTCCCTCTGCAACGGGATCCAGACCGGCTCCGTAGGGAGAGATGGTTTCGCCGGTCAGGGGAGAATAGGTGTTGAAGTACACAAGGTTGTTCTCCACATCAAATTGTATCAGCCGCATAAATTCATTGCCGCCGTACTGAATGCCACCGCCTTCGCCCTGATAGTCCTGCAGAACCGCAAAGCCGCCGTTGGCCATCTTAAAGACGGAAGCACCGTCAAAGTGTCCGTTTAGGACCAGCTTTACATTGTCGTATACATCCACGATTCTACTGCGGATGGAGCCTGCGAGAATCGCTGTGTCGGAGGAATAGGTGTGGGTCAGAAGAATCACGGTGTAGTCGGGATGGGTCTTGACCATTTCCTCCGCCCATGCCAGATCGGATTCCTCCAAACGGCTCTCATAAGCCAGGGACAGAAGCATGATCTTGGCTCCGTGGAGGGTCTGCTTCAGTGCCATGGCACGGGTGGTTTCTCCATCGGTGGCATCGGGGGCGAAGGATACCTCCCACTGTCCTGCATTTTCCTCCAGACGGGAGGCAGGGAAGTAGGTTCGATAATAACGGGTCTCGTTGGGATGCTTATCAAAGTCGATGTCGTGGTTGCCCCAACAGAAGGTGTAGGGGATGCTTGCCTCCTCAAAGATGTTGTAGGCCTGCTCCATCACCTTCCAGTTGTATTCATAGCGCAGGTTGGAGCGGTTGACCATGTCGCCTGTGTTGAAGGTGATGACACCCTTCTTCTCGGCAAATGCATCCACAATCCACTGATGCTGGTGATAGTTCAGCTCCTCGGTGAACTGGGACATGTACTGGGTGTCAGAATTCCAGAACATGGTGAAGTCGTACTGACCCTCGGCGGGGATAAAGGAGGTCATTTCAGAGAGCTCCTGACCCATGCCACGGAACAGCATGAGGTAAAGTACGCCATTTTCTGCATACTGACTGCCTTCTGCCACGATGTTCAGGCTCAACTCGCCTGTTCCCTCGGTAGAGGCCAGCTTGACCCACTGCTTTTGCAGGAAATCATAGCCGTAGGCATGAATCTGACGGTCAGATTCGCCCTGCCAGAAGAAACGCCACGCCCCGTAGGAGAGCTGTTCCTCGGTCAGAGTGACACGGTAGATTTGATAGGGATTGGTGCCGTCGTTGACGGTGGTTGTCATTGCGCTCAGTGCGCTGTAGCTTGCAAGAGCGGGGTCTACATTGGCGGGAGTCTTATCTGCGGTGCTTCCCTGTGCCACCATGGTGTTTCCTGCGGTAAGAGGGATGGAATGGCTGATGTGGAACTCGGTCTGCAGGCTGTCTCCGTTGGCTTTTTCCGTTTGCACCGTCAGGGTGTTGTCGTCCTGTGCGGTAAGATCTGTTGCCTTAGGCGCAGTGGTGTCTGCAACGGCAAGGGAAAGCTGCGCAACGGCGGTCTGGGTTTCCCTCGTTGCCGTCAGTACGATGGTCTGCGCGCCGCTTCCGATGACGGGAACAGCGATTTCAGACTGTCCTGCCTTAACCGCGCCAAGCTCGATGGTTCGGCCGTTTACCTGTGCGGTCAGTGTGGCATCTGCGCTGAGAAGGATGGAAATGCTCTGCATTCCTGCCTCTGCCTGCATGGTGCGGGTAGCGGCATCTGCGGTCAGGGCAAGGCTGCCTCTGGACTCTGCCTGACCCACGGTTACGGCATCTCCCAGCAGGGTGGCATAGCGGAAGGCCTCCCACTGATCGTTGGTACGGAATCCGCTGATCTGTACATCATAGATGTTTCCGCGGAAGCCGCCGCTGATCTGTTCGGAGCCGTTTGCCGGGGAATATGCGCCGATGGTAGTGAGAATCTTTTTGCTGAACAATGTGGTGCTTTCGATGAATACGGTCTCCCATGCGGCGAGCTTGCCGTCCACATAGGTCTGGATGGTAAAGCCGTCATAGGTCACGGTAATCAGATGGGGCAGACCGTCAGACAACAGCTCGGTGACATATTCCTTCTGACGAAGCTGATTGTTCCGCCACCACATACAGCCGTAGTAGCTATGGAGCTTGCCTTCGGCATTCACACCCAGAAGATAGGCATTTTTGCCGATGGGATTGCCCTGCATATATTTGGAAACAATGCCTGCACTGCCTCCCATAGCGGTCACATCCTCGGCGGTCAGAGAGACGATGGCACTGACGCTCGTTTGGTTGAAATCATCGCCAATACTTTCGTAGGTGATCATGCTGCTGCCGTTGAAGGCGGCACCCTTGTTTCCGTTGACTGCAACGGATTGCAGCTCGCCTGTGACAGTGCCTGTCTGTTCACCGGTGGAATCGGAACCGATTTGACCTGCAAAGTGCTCGACAAGGGCATAGCTGTCAGACCAAACGGCATGGCTGTCCTCGCAGCCTGTCACGCCGCCGAAATAGACCCAAAGACCTGCGGCACTGTTGGCAGGGACATAGGGGAGCTTCACCCAAACAAGGCTCAGACCCTGTGCATCGTAGGACTCGATTTCATAGGGAAGGACTTCGCCCTGGGTGGTGTAGAAAGCCATTGTACGGGAGGGAGCCTTCTCGATTTTTACCAATACGGGAACCTGCGTGAAGGCATTGTCCGTATCGTTGTGCACCAAAATACTGCGGCGCTCTGTTGCGATTTCATCCAGCCATGCACCGCCGTCTGCGGAAAGCATACCGCCTTCGGTCTGAAGGAGCTGGGCATAGTTTTGAATCTGTGCCTTCTGATCCTTGCTCAGTGCGTGATAGGCCGTGCGTGCTTCTGCATACGCACCGTCGGAAATCAGCTTTTCCACCTGAGAGAGCTCTCTGTCTATGCCAAAGCCTTCGACCATAGTTGCTTCCATGGAAGCATGAACCTCGTAGTTTTCCACTGTCAAACGGTCTTTTTCCACTCTGACTGCGCTAAAGGTGGATACATTTCCTGTTCCGTTGGAACGGGCAAATTGGAGGATATAGTCATCCAAATCGTCTGCGCTCATTTGTGCGCCGAACTCCGTTCCTGCGGTGCCGGGCATCATATAGACCGTGCCTGTGGCATCGATGGTGTAGTCGAAGCGCTTGCCGTTGACGGTTTCTGTGAAGATGGGCTGACCGGTGAGGGAACCGTCCTTCAGGTCGTAGGTGTGGCCCATAATGTGGTCATGACCCTGTATGACAAGGTCAATGCCCAGCTCGTCCAGCTCGCCGATAAACAGCTCCCGAAGGGAGGTAAGCTCGGCGGCATGGGTGCCGGAGGTGTAGGGGCCTTTGTGCATACTGAGAATCACCCATGGCTGGTCTGTGCCTGCCACATCTGCCTTCAACCAGCTGATCTGCTGGGCAGACAGACCTTGGGTATCGTCCTCTGTGGTATCCAGAACGATGATATGGGCATTGCCGTAATCAAAGCTGTAGTAGCTGTTGTCTGCGTTAAAATAGTCGAAGAAGGCACTGTCCGCTTCGCCCTTTGTGGGGACAAGAGGCATGGAATACAGAGAGTCGGCGGCGCAGAACAGGAATTCCTGCCAGCCGGCAGCTCCACGGCTTTCGGAGACAAAATCACCGCTGTGGAGGATAAAGGAGGCATCGGGAACCATGGTGCGGGCCACCGTCAGGCTGTCTGCCGCTGCCTTTGCGCCTGCCAGATCCGCCGCTTCCGTGTCGGAAACACTCAGGAAGGTAAAGCTCTCTGCGGCGGCGGAGGTGGTGAAGGTGCCCAAATTGGAGGTTTGGCCGTTACCCTCGACACGGTAGTAGTAGGTGGTGTTTTCTGCAAGCTCTGTCATAGACACCTTGTAACGCTCGCCCGTTCTCACAGCGGTGTAGCGGCGGGCATTTGCAAGGGAGGGATCGGTATCCAGCAGGAGGGTCATGGCTGTTTGGCCGGCATAGTACCAGCTAAAGCCCACGCTTCTGCCGTTGTCGCCCCGAAGCACAGCCGTCAGACGGCTGATGGGGGAATCGGTAAAGGTGTCGTAGACAAGGATCGGATGTCTGTCGGGATAGGCCACGGCATTGGTCATGGCCCATACCACATCCATATCCCAGCCGATGTCTTCGTAGGTGGCAGTGTCCAAAAGGGCATGGGCAGAAACGGGAGTGCCCTGCTGTGCATTGGACGCGGAAACAACTTGTCCGTTCAGCGTGAAGCCTTCGCAGGCCAGATTTTCCGCAAAGCTGCCGTTGTTAAAGTTGTTGTGGCCGTAGATTCTGCCAATATTCTGGGTTGCGGGAGCCCCTTCGATGGTAATGGAGCCGCCGTAGACCACATTCTTTCGGAAGGAAACACCGTTGATATAGCCACAGATACCGCCTGCATGGGCAACGGTGCTCTGAATGGTATCGTTGGCGCGAATGGTGATGTTAGCATTTACCAGACAGGATTCAATGGTGCTGGTTGCGCTGTAAGCAGCAATGCCGCCGATCTGGGGGCCGTAAGCACCTGCACGGGGGCCGCAGATCAGATCACCGATAAAGACACATCTGCGGATGGTGGCATTGATATTGTTTGTGCGGGCATTCATAACAGCAATGCCGCCGGCCTTGGGCAGATTGGGAGCGTCAACCAAAGCATCAAACACCATGCAGTCGGAAATCACGCTTCCGTGCGCATTGTCACCCACGATGACAGCCGCACCGGAGTAACCGCCGGTGGAAAGGGCCTGGGTGGTGATGCGGGGAGACCGGAATACCAGATTCTGCACCGTGCCCGTGTTGATGCGGATAAAGGCAACACGGTAGTTGGCATCCTGCGTTCCCCCAGTGGTGTCCTCGATGGTGAAATTGTGAAGGGTATGTCCCTGACCGTCGAGGGTGCCGCTGAAGCTGTTAATGGGAGTAAAGTTGATGCCGCTCATATCTAAGTCTGCTGTCAGTACAAAGCTCTGACCCACCAGACGCGCATCCAGCTCGTTCAAGCCCTTGGCAACGGTGAGCAGATCCTCCGTGCTTGCAATTTGATAAGGATCCTCTGCGGTGCCGCTTCCCTGCAATGTCAGGGGATTTCGTTCATCGGGAGCACGAAGGACGGGCATACCGTCTGCCATTTTCCAAACAGCGTACATATCCCATCCCAAAGCTTCATAAGTCGCCTGTGCCTGAAGGACAGAGGCTTCCGTTGCAGTACCCATGATGGTGAAGGATCCTGTGTTGGCAGCGTTGGCGGTGTCGATCAGATTGCCCTTGGTTTGATCGATGGCACCATAGTAGGAATTGGTGGAGGGACAAATGCCGCCGGTGCGGATTTTGTTAAACTTCTGATCCGCTTCTGCCGCAAGGCGTTCAATCTTGCCGGAGGCGACCACATTGCCGTCCATCACACCGCCTGCGCCATAACCGCAGATGTAGCCGGCATGGAAGGGGCTGCCTGTCTCACTTGCAGCCTGCATGGTCACATTGGCCACATAGCAGTTGCGGATGACGGAGGAACCTTGATAGCCTGCGATGGCACCCATCATAAGACCGTAGCTGTTTCCTTCGGAACGGGGGCCGCCGATGAGCACGGTATCCGTAACCTTGCAGTTTTCAATTCTGGCAATGATGGTACCCGTGGTATTGCCGGAACGGGAGTTCATGGATGCGATAGCGGCGGTCTTGGGAACCTTGGGAGCATCCACCTTGCAGTTTGTAACCGTCACATTGGCGATGTAGGCACCGCTGCAATTTTCCGCCGCAACAACCGCTGCGCCGGAGTTACCGTTGCCCGCAGCATTGGCTACGGAGGTGATGCTTGCACCGTCAAAGGTCAGATCACGGATCGTGCCGTAATTCTTGTGAATAAAGCCGATGCCGTAGCCGCCGGAGGGAACGGTGCCTACCGTGTCATTCACGGTCAGGCCGTAAATGGTGTGGCCCATGCCGTTGAGAATACCGGTAAAGCTGTTGATCATGGGGAAAGTGCCTGCCTTGGATAGATCGATGTCCCCTGTAAGAGCATAATACTTGCCCACATAGGAGGCCGTGCCTGCGTTCATCTGCTGTGCCGCAAAGAGGAGCTCTTCCGCAGTCCCGATTTTGTAAGGATCGGTGTCCGTGCCGCTGCCCTGCAGGGAGGTGACACTCGCCGCAAAGCTCTGCAAGGGGACGAGGGAGAGAAGGAGTGCCAGGCTTAGAAAAATTGCCAAAATTCGTTTTTTCATAGTCGTCGTACACCTTTCTTTTTAAACATTTTTCAGGAAAGTTTCCGGTTTTTTTCATGGTATTGGGAAAAGATACTAATTTTCGCCTACCTCCTATAATGTAAATATTTACCATGCTAATGCTATTTTACATGGTGGATGCCAAGAAAGTCAAGCAGTATTTTCTACTTTGAGCAATCGATCCCCACGAAAGCAGGCTCGTCTGCTCCGCAGATCAGGCATTCAAACAAATATAAAAACGCAGCTTCACAGGATTGGAAACCGGAGAAAGTAGTATTAGATTTTCAGAAATAGCAATATTAGGTGGAAATGTAAAATCCCACATCTTTGCAATTATGTAGTAGTTTCGTTTCAGAAGTTACAGGCGACAGATGGATCAAGTGATTGACATATACCGAAAACAGATGTATAATTAGCATATGCCAATTTCAAAAGGAGAAAAACTATGCCGAGGCCAAGGAAATGCCGTAAGGTTTGCCGATTGCCCATAGCAGATGTGTTTGAGGCAAATGCAGCAAGAACGGAAACGATCGTTCTAACGATAGATGAATACGAATGCATTCGTCTTGTGGATTATCAAGGATTTTCCCAGGAGCAATGTGCGGAGTATATGCAGGTATCCCGTGCGACTGTGCAGCTTATTTGTGACAAAGCAAGGAAGAAAATCGCCTCTGCTCTGGTCAACGGCTATACCCTTCGGATCGAGGGTGGAGATTACAGGCTCTGTGAGGGAAAGGAAGAAACCTGCGGATGCGGTGGCTGCCCCAAGCATTGCAGAACATAAACGGAAGGAGGAAAGATATATGCAACATAATCATTTGTTTCAGAAAAAAGGGATCATACTCCTGTGTGTCGTTTTGGTTTTAGCATATATCTTTTTGCCTCATTTCCACGAGCGCCTCCAAACAGACTGCGTTCTTTGTATGGTGACAGAACAGCTGCGGGATATCCTTGTGTTTCTTGCTGTTTACGCCGGTATGGCCTCGTTGACGGTCTGTTCCATTCCCACGCAATATGGAAACAATCATATTTTTACAATGCGGGATTGTACTCCCGTAGGGCTAAGGGTCAAGCTTTCAAATTAAAAATTTCTTTCGTATCGCACCCAAATCGAATGACGAAAGGAATGAAATAAATGATCGAAATTAAAAATCTCAGCAAGCAATTTCAGAATGAGACGGAGATTGCATATCGGGATATGACCTTTGAAACAGGGAAGTCCTACATGCTCTTAGGGGCTTCCGGCTGCGGAAAGTCTACCCTACTGAACATGATCGCAGGGATTCTGAGCCCCACAAACGGTTCTATTAAGATTGACGGTATGGATATGACTGCCGCTTCCCAGAGGGCAAAGGATCGCTTCCGAATTCAAAAGATCGGCTATGTCTTTCAGGACTTTAAGCTGATCAACGACATGACCGTTGCAGATAATATCGGTATTCTCCGCTTGGAGGGCATAGATGTTTCCACAATGGATGATATGCTTCGTACCCTTGATATGTATCATAAGAAAAATGCCAAAATCAAACACCTTTCCGGGGGACAGAAGCAAAGGGTTGCCATTGTCCGTGCTATGGTCAAGCACCCCCACATTATTCTTGCAGATGAGCCAACGGGAAACCTCAATTTTGCCATTGGGGAGCAGGTGATCAAAGAGCTGGTCGCTGTTTCTAAAGGAAAGACCCTCATTGCAGTGACCCACGATGACCGCCTTGCAAAATACTTTGATGAGACCATCGATATGAACGAGATCACCGGCGGAATGCGTGATACCCTCTCCGGAAAGGAGGCTCCGTAAGATGCTGAAATTTGCCCTGAAAAACATGGCGATCAAAAAGGTCCAAATCCTTTTGATCGTAATTTCCATTGTGATCTCTGCCGGCATCAGCGTCCTTGCCTTCAATGTGGCTACTCAGGTAGACGAGGGCATTACCAATAACGCCGGATATTATTCCGCCATCATCGGTCCTGCGGGAAGCAACACCCAACTGGCCATGAACTCCATGTACTTTACCGATACGCCTCTGGGAACCCTGCCCTATTCGGTGGTTTCTGATTTGCAGAGAGATTCCAGAGTGACCTCCGTGATCCCCTTTGCCATGGCAGACAGCTTTAACGGCTACAATGTGGTAGGAACGACACCCGATTTCCTGAAAAATAAAACAGTGGACAAGGGCGAAATGTTCGATGCCGCTCAAACCCTGCAGGTAGTTGTTGGTTCCAATGTTGCAAAATACTGTGACCTTTCTATCGGCGAGGTGATTTATACAAGCCATTCCGCAAGCGGACAGGACACCCATACCCAGGGACTTACGGTTGTGGGTATTTTGGAGGAAAGTCATTCTTCCTTTGACAATGTGGTTTTCACCCAAATCAAAACCCTTTGGGATATGCACGACCATGGAGAAGAGCACGATGTCCACGAGGAATCCGAGGAGCATCACCATCATGGCACAGTTTGCTCTGTCTTGGTCAACACCAAAAATCCGGGCTTTGCAATGCAGCTTGTTGCGGAGTATGACGGAAAAATTCTGACTGCCGAGGATGGAGACAGCTACACTCTGCAAGCCATCGAGCCTATGAGCGTGGTTCGCGATGTTCTCCGAGATGCAGACGATACGAAATATATTGTCTTCGTCCTTTGTGCAGTCATTTTGATCATGAATATTATGATCATCTCCATCATCACTCTTTTGAACATGTACCATTCTGCAAAGGAAATTGCACTCATGCGTCTGATCGGTATCAGTATGAAGAAAATCAACCTTTTATACATCATCCAGAACAGCATGATGGGTCTTGTGTCAGTATTCCTTGCCTTCGGCGTTTCCAGAGGCTGTATGTCCCTCATGAATGATTATGTAGAATCCATGGGTGTGGTTCTGAACCTGTCTAAGGTGTACCCCATGGAGGGGATCATCCTCCTTGCAGTATTCATCATCAGTGTACTGCCTACTGTAATATGGACATATTGTATGTCAAGAAAGGATAGTATTGCGGAGTAAATTATGAAAAGAATGATTTTATTACTGCTGACTGCGGTGATGCTTTTCGCTCTTGCTGCCTGCGGTGCAGAGGAATCGGGCACAAAGGATGGAGAAATCACCAAGCTCAGCTTCAAAGCGGCTTCGGGCTATGAGTATTTGAAAACTCTGGATGGAAAGCCCGTCACCATCAGCGGATATATGGCAACAAGCTCCCCTGTGGACGGTTCGTTTCTGTTTCTGATGAATCTGCCCTATCAAAATTGCCCCTTCTGCGTACCGAATACCTCCCAGCTTTCAAACACCATGGAGGTGTATCCCAAGGAGGGAGAGAGCTTTTCCTATACTGCACAGGCCATCAAGGTTGAGGGAACTCTGGCAGTGTCCGAGAGTGAGGACAAGCCCTTTACCGATACCTATGGATATGAGTTCTGCTGTAAGATCGTGGATGCAAGCTATACGATTATCAAAGCCGAGGAGCTTTCTGCGGATATGGCACTGTGGCAGAAGATTGCGGAAAGCGATGTGGTGAATGATATCTATAAGATGTACGACTATGTCAACTTCCTGTGCTCTTGGCCTACCTACTATGTCAACAATTTCACAGATGAGAATGGAAACGAGGTCAAGGGCTACTATCTGTACGCAGCCGATGCAGAAAATTTCCTATATCAGGATGGGGCACAGTACAACTACGGCTATCAGGAAGGCTATTTTGATTCCATCATTGCCAAAATCGAGGCGGTAGACCCCTCTGCATTTGCGGACTTGGTTGCCAACATTCGTAAGGCAGAAGCCCTTGCACAGGAGGCACTTGCAGAGCTGGAAAACGGGAATTATACTTCCGAGTATCAATATGTGGAAATGTTCGGGCAAGAAGACTATATCTACACCCTGAATAAGGGCGATGAGCTAATGGCTCGAATGAATGAAATCTATACTGAATTTGCAAACTGGCTGGGAAGCTGGGAAATGTAGGAGGATTTATAATGAAAATTGCAGTCACTTATGAAAATGGGCAGATATTTCAGCACTTCGGACATACGGAGCAGTTCAAGGTCTACACAGTAGAGGGAACCGAGCTCCTTTCAGCAGAGATCGTGGATACGGACGGCTTCGGACATGGGGCTCTGGCGGAGCTCCTGTCCCGGTTGGGGGTTGATATCCTGATCTGTGGCGGCATCGGTGGCGGTGCGCAGATAGCATTAGGGAATGCAGGCATCAAGCTTTATGGAGGCGTCAGCGGCTCCTGTGACGAGGCAGTAAAGGCTTTCCTTGCAGGGAAACTGGACTATAATCCGGATGTCAGATGTGATCACCACGAGCACGCTCACGGTGCAGAAGGCCACTCCTGCGGCAACCACGGCTGTGGCAGCCACGGATGCGGGCATCATGAGTAACGCTTTCATACAATCGGGGTGCAAGCTCCTTCTCCCCACAAGCATCAACCACACTACAAAGCATGACCGTCGGCAAATAGAGCCCACGGAAGAAAGAAGTGCCTAAAAGTCAAAAGCCATCGTGCAGAAGCGACTAAGCGCCGCTTTTGTACGATGGCTTTTTGTTATGCGTTACCTTTGTATTTGTCCATTTCTAACAGAATGCGATAAAGCTGCTCCTGCTCGGTTAGAGTCTTGGAAGCCAAGAGCTCGTAGCATTCCAAAGGAATATTCCTTTCGGCAGAGGACGGTGCGCCAATCTTCTGGAAGAGTTCTGAAAGGGACACATCCAATGCGGCAGCAACTTTTTCAATGCTTTCTAATGTGGCGTTCTTTTCACCACGCTCTAATTGACCGATATATGTGGGATGACATCCCGAAAGCTCGGCAAGCTTTTCTTGGCTGAGCCCTTGTGTAATCCTATAGTTTCTGATTCGTTGGCCAACGATTTTTGCAATATCACTCATAGTATTGACTCCTTTAAATCATAGATATAATTGTACCAGAAAGAGTGCTTTTCGTCTACGGGATAAAATGGCAGAAGTTAGAATCATTGTAAAATCAAGGATTATAAAAATAAATATCCAGAACTAACGATATTATCGTGATGTATACGCCGCTATCTTGTGTATTATCGCCGTATCTCTAAGTATACTAATACTAATATCGTTATCATTTACGATATAAGCGTGAGAAAAGGAGACCAGCGCGATGGACGAAAAGACAGTAACACAGTTGATCGGGAAGCGGATTCAGAAGATCCGTCGTTCTAAGGGATATACGCAACAGCAATTTTCGGAGATGGTTGGTTTGTCCACAAATTATCTATCAGATATTGAGCGAGGCAAGAGCTCTGCACGATTGGACAAACTGGCTGCAATCATCAACGCATTGGAGTGCTCGGCAGACGATGTTTTTGCCGATGTGATTCACACAGGCTGCAAGATCAAAAGTACGCGGTTGTCTGAACGATTGGAGAAGCTGCCTTGTGAAACGCAGGATAAAGCATTTGCTATCCTTGATGCCTTTTTAGATTAAAAAAATATTCTCTCGAAAAGCCTATGGTTCGCCGTAGGCTTTCTTTTTACGCTTGTAATAATCTGTTTTCCATGGTAAACTAATGATAATATCATTATATATTCGCTATTATCGTTATTATTTGACCTACGTACATGCCATTATGACAGAGTAACGAAAATAAGAACACTAAAACAGAGAAGCCATCGCACAAATACGACCGGATGTCACTTTGTACGATGGCTTTTTGTTACGCGTTATCGTGGCTCATGGCCTTGAGCATTTGAATCACTGCAGACTTTTGACTTGAAGTAAGGCACAGCCAATAGTCGAACAACTCTTTCGTTTCCGGGTTCAATTCTACCATGTCGCCTTCGGCGAAGAATTGGGACAGCGTGATGCCAAAACCGGCACATATCGTTTCAAGTGTAGAAACCGAAGGGACTGTGTTCCGCCGGAAGATATTTCCGATTGTTGATTGGGCTAATCCACATTCCTTCGATAGCTTGTATTCCGTCCATCCACGCTCTCGGAGTAGTTGATGTAAACGAGCATGTGTATCCATAGCATCACCGCCTTTCTCAAACCTATTTTACTTCCAAACTGAGAAATAAAATACATACGAATTGAAAACTAAATAGATATATACTATGATGTATTTAGGGAGAATTCCTTCTATCTTCGGCAGTGTGTGGCCACTGATATTGCAGCAAACGACACGATATCCTATATTTCGCACGCAAAATGCTGTCTAATGTAGAGTGGGATTTGAAGTCTTATTCCCAATACAAAAATGAAAGGACGGTACTTATGAAACGAAAAATGTCTCTTATTGCTCTTTTTCTCTGTATGGCCTGCCTCTGCTCTTGTACGGTAGACAGCGGAATGGAGACTCTGCCAGTTTCTGTGTCGGATAGCCATCTTCCAAAGCGTGAGGAAAATCCAACGACAGAGGAAACCGTAACGGTAGGATCTACGGACTCAGAAGGAACTTCGGTAGAAGAATCCGCAACAAACGAAACCCAAAGTGAGAGCATTCTTTCAGAAACATCTACATTTGAGATTCACTTCTTAGATGTAGGACAAGCAGATGCCGCACTGGTTCTATGTGACAACGAAGCAATGCTGATCGACGGGGGCAATGCGGAGGATTCCGGCCTAATCTATTCCTACCTGAAAACCCACAGCATTAACCACTTAGAATATATCATCTGCACCCACCCTCACGAGGATCATGTAGGCGGCCTGTCCGGTGCATTGAATTACGCAACAGTCGGTACAGTCTACTGCTCTATGAGTTCCTATGATTCAAAGACCTTTGGCAGCTTTGAACGCTATGTGGAAAAGCAAGGAAAGGAAATTGAAATCCCGTCCGCAGGAGATACCTTCTCGTTTGGCAGCTCTACCGTTTCCATCCTTGGCCCTACGGAACATTACTCCGACATCAATAATATGTCCATTGTCCTAAGGATCCAATACGGAAACACAAGCTTCTTATTTACAGGCGATGCAGAAATCGACTCCGAACAGGACATCCTCAACACCGGAACAAATCTCAAAAGCACCCTCCTAAAAGTCGGCCACCACGGAAGTGACACCTCCACCTCCTACCGCTGGCTCCGAGAGATCGCCCCCGAATATGCCGTAATATCCGTAGGTAAAAACAATTCCTACGGTCACCCCACTGAGCAAACCCTAAGCCGCCTGCAAGATGCCGAAGTCACCCTCTTTCGCACCGACCTCCAAGGCCATATCATCTGCTCCAGCAACGGCGAAACCCTCACCTTCACCACAGAACGCAACACCCACGCCGATACCTTTAACACATCGCCATCCATAGCAAACCCAACCATCCCAACAGCCTACCAAACCGAAGCAACCACATCCTCTACTGGTCCTTCCTCTACCCCAAAAACCAGCTATGTCCTAAATACAAACACAAAGAAATTCCACTACCCCCACTGCTCCAGCGTAAAACAGATGGCAGATAAAAATCGACAAGATGTACCCCTAAATCGAGAAGAAATCATAGCCCAAGGCTACACCCCCTGCGGACGGTGTAATCCATAGCGGAATAAGGCAACGTGGATACTTGAATACAAAGAGAAATCAGATACCGAATGTGTTAGTCGCCTGCTTCTGCCCTGAATGAATTTTGTCAAATGTCGTTGTAATAATTCATATTCTATGATATACTTTATTTTGGATAGGTGTAATTTGTGAATTTTGCAGGAAAACCGTTCCTGTTGTGAAAGCAATAAGTCATACTAAGGAAGCTCTGAATAAATAGCCATCGGCACTCAGTGGATCTTTTGTCCCAACTTTTCGGTTT
>JAZOAV010000079.1:0-11995 GCA_045595645.1 Faecousia sp. | reverse complement strand
TGTTCCACAATCACCGCATCACAGACGGAGCAGTGAGAGCTTTCCGTCAAGCCGTCCTCGGTGCAGGTAGCTGCAACCGCAGCATCGATTACCTCAGTGTGCTCGAGGACAGGGATTTCCTCGGTGTAGGTATCGCCGCAGTTTGCACAAGTGAAAGTCTTTTCACCCTTTTCGGCGCAGGTGGCATCCTTGGTGACCTCGCCGCTGTAGCTGTGGCCGGGTGCAGGAACAACGGTCTGTTCCACAATCACCGCATCACAGACGGAGCAGTGAGAGCCTTCCGTCAAACCGTCCTCGGTGCAGGTAGCTGCCACGGCAGGATCCGTTACCTTGGTATGACCAAGAGCAGAAATGGCTTCCGTATAAGTATCACCGCAGTTAGCGCAGGTGTAAGTCATCACGCCTGCATTCTCACAGGTGGGAGCAGTGGTCTCAGCACCTTCGTAGTTGTGGCCGGTTGCAGAGACGGGAGCAGTTCCCAGCAGTTCGCCACACTCGGCACAATAGACGGAAATCTCGCCATCCTCGGTACAGGTGGCTTCTTTTGTGATTTCCTCACGGGTGCTGCCGTGGGCGCACTCGGTCACGAGAGTGGAAGAAATAGGCAGGATCTCAACATCATAGTAATCGGCACCGTTGGCAAAGTTCTTGGTGGAGTAGCCGCCAAAGAGCATATAGCTGCCCGCACGGAAGATCACACCGCGATCGGTAGACAGTGTAGAAGTGATACGCCAAGAGCCATTGGAGCCCTCTGCAATTTTCCAGTTGTAAGCAGCAGTGGCAGAGGTCAGATTCGTGCTGCTGGCATATTTCAGATAAACCGTCTCATTCTTAATGGTATAGATTCCATCGCCGTTGTGTTGCAGCGTAACAACATAGGGCTGTGCATCGGCATAACTCACCACACCATCGACAACCGCAATTTTGGTGCCGGCAATTTTGTTGTTGGCCTCAGGGAACACATTGGCCATGGCATAATATTCCCCATCCACATAGGCTGCCAACACATACTCGCCGCTATGTCCGATCTCAAAAGGAACAGCATCCGGCTCCTCTTTGCCGCACACAGTGCAGAAGCCCTCCACATAGCTGTGACCCGTTGCCAGCACCGCTTCCGTGTAGGTAGCGCCGCAGGTTGCGCAGGTGTACAGAAGCTCGCCTTCCGTGTCACAGGTGGGCGCAGTTATCTGCACGCCCTCGTCATAGCTGTGACCCGTGGCGGGGATCACCGTGGTGCTCTGAGAAATCTGAATAGTACAAGCAGCATCAGAGAAGCAAATGCTGCAATCGGTGCAGCGGTAATACCCAGTGTTTCCCGCTGCCGTGCATGTAGGGGGGGCTGCCGGCACATACTCCACATTATTATGATCGCAGGTTTTGAACAGCGTCCAGGTAGAATGCACCGTCTGAAGATCGTCTACCTTTCCATGGCCGGGATATGTATCCTCACTGGAAACAACAATGGGGAATGCCTGGAATGTAGCCTGTGCTTCCTCCAAGGTGTTGCTGGTAGAGGCATGGTTCCAATCCCAGCAACCCACTTCCTCCTTCATGGTGGCAATCGCAGAGGCTACCGTCTTGCCTGCCAGCATTTCACCCCAGAAGCTCTCTTCCCATCTATAGTCGTAGTAGAAAGTAACGGACTGAGAATAGCCATAAGCCACCTCCACGCCCTTGCTGCGCAGGGGAGCCTGGAGACCGTCGGTAGCCATACCGAGGCAAAGAGCGATCCACAGAAGGCTGTTGGGTGCATTCTTATCCATGTGGTTGGCGATAACCGTACCGTCCACCAAATAGGTGTCGGCACCGCCGTAAGCAGCGTGGTAGTAATAACCAAAGGTTCCCTGTGCTCTGGCATAGTCCGCACTGGTCAGACCGGCGTTGCTATAGATACAGAAGTAGGAGGTATTGGCTCTGGAGGAGTAATCGTCCTCCACATTGGGGTTAGAGTAGTCTGTCGTACCGTGGCTGTCAAAGAAGACAACGGCACCATCCTCCATGGCATTGGCAATATTTTCGATATGCGTATCGTCGGTGCGATAGGTGGTGCAGAAACCGCCGATATCGGCCGCGATGGTAGCCGCTTCCTCGTTGTACTGCTCGGTGAAGCTGTCATCCACGCCGTAATAGGGCTGAATCACATAAACATTTTCCGTCGCGGGGCTGCCGCCCTTTTTCGCAAAGGACAGAACCTCTGTCGTCTTGGAAGCATCATAGTTTTCCAGAGGCTTAGCCACACGCATTTTTTCTCTGATTGCGGGAGAATAGGCGCAGGCAACACCGTCTGTCGTCTCCCAGGAGAAAAAGTCTCCGTTTCGGTTGAGCGTGCCTTCCGAGTAGTAAGGAGAAGCCTCAACAACGGCAATCAGAGCCTCTGTGCGTTCCTTAGCAGGCGCACGCTTGGCATACAGATCCGTCTCTGCCTCAGTGATCTGCGCCCAAATGACATCGGCGGCAACATAGTCCTCCGCGGTCAGAACGCGCACCTCCTCTTTCTCGACCTTTGCACCGTAGGCAATGCTGGGCAAAAGTCCGAGAAGGAGGCATAATGTCAACAAAATAGCGATAAATCGTTTCATAGTAGCTTTCCTTTCTTTGTTTTTGTCCTTTTATTTTACGACAAGCTCATATGTTATGTCAAGAGCAACACGGTAAAAAACACCAAAAATACGAAAAAGAAAAAAACTTGCATTTTATAAAAAAAACACTTGGAATTTGGAAATATTTCTGATATAATCTAAAATGGTGTAAGTCGGCAGAAAACTGTCGCTGACACCGTTGCGAGATTAGGAAGGGCACTTCTCTTCCGGAAAAACAGGAGTAACGCTATGGATTTACAAACAATTTGGGCGCAGTTGGTGGATAACCCTCTGTTGATGGTGACAGTCCTGCTCACGATGGGCGTCATTTTGGTCAACGGCTGGACGGATGCTCCCAACGCCATCGCCACCTGCGTGGTCACCCGCTGCATGTCCGCAAGAGCCGCGATCCTCATGGCCGCCTTCTTCAACTTTGTAGGCGTCCTCGTTATGAGTATCCTCAGCCCCGCCGTTGTGGATACCATCACAAAAATGGTGGATTTCGGCAGCAATCCTCAGGAAGCCATTGTCGCTATCAGTGCCGCCATGTTTGCCATCGTCACTTGGGCAACCTTGGCTTGGGTCTTCGGCATTCCCACCAGCGAAAGCCATGCTCTGATCGCCGGCCTGACCGGCAGTGCCATCGGCCTTCACAACAGCCTCGCCGGCGTGAACGGTGCCGAGTGGGTGAAGGTGCTCTACGGCATCCTGATCTCCGTATCTCTGGGCTTCGGTCTTGGCTGGGGCTGCTGCAAGCTGGTCACCAAGCTCTTCCGCAATGTCGAGCGGAGAAAGACGGAAAAAACCTTCCGCTTCGCTCAGATTTTCGGCGCAGCCTCCATGGCGTTTATGCACGGCGCACAGGACGGCCTGAAGTTTATGGGCATCCTCATTATGTGCGTCTATATGTCTAAGGGCGAGGCCATCCCCGACGGTGGCGTGGTACCTCCCGCCGCTCTGATGCTCCTTTCCTCCGTCGTTATGGCGGCAGGTACGGCAATGGGCGGAAAGAAAATTATCAAGTCCGTGGGCATGGACATGGTCAAGCTGGAAAAGTACCAGGGCTTCTCGGCAGACATCGCCGCTTCCCTCTCCCTGCTGTTCTGCTCCATCACAGGCCTGCCCGTCTCTACCACTCATGCAAAAACCACCTCCATCATGGGCGTAGGTGCTGTGCGCAGAGTGAAGGCCATTAACTTCGGTGTCGTCAAGGAAATGGTCCTGACATGGATTCTGACCTTCCCCGGCTGCGGTTTCATCGGCTATTTAATGACAAAACTATTTATGCAAATTTTCTTATAATCAGAGAGGAGAATCCCTATGGCAAGCAAAGCTGATCGCTTCTATTTTGAAAACCTGAACGGTGCCGCAGAGTTTTCCTGCAAGGCTGCCGAATATCTGGAAACCTGCGTAAACGCATACCACCCCGACAAAATGAAGGAAATGCTGCGCACCATGCACGAGTTCGAGCATGGCGGCGACACGAAAAAGCACGAAATGTCCACTGCTCTGTCCAAGGCTTTCGTCACCCCCATTGAGCGTGAGGATTTGGCCCTGATCAGCCAGAACATTGACGAAGTCACTGACAGCATTGAGGATGTTCTGCAAACCCTGTATATCTATCGCATTCGGACGATCCTCCCCGAGGCCAAGGAATTTGCCAAGAAGCTGACCGCCTGCTGCATGCTCATGAAGGAAATGCTGGCAGAATTCATCAACTTCAAGAAGTCCTCCAAGCTCCATACCATGGTCGTTGAGCTGAACAACGCCGAGGAAGAGTGCGATGCCCTGTATTTGGAAGCTATGGTCAAGGTCTATGACCACTGCAAGGACACCTTGGAAATCATTTCCTGGCGCGACATTTACAACAAGTTGGAAAACTGCGCCGATGCCTGCGAACATGTCAGCGATTGCGTAGACACGGTGATTATGAAGAACACCTAAATATCCAAAACGAGCGATGCCAACCGCCTCGCTCGTTTTTTCTTGCTCAAAAGCGAGAAAAAAGCGCAAAAACTTGCCTCTGCACCTTGCGTCTAAGGATATTTTGTTGTATAATTGTCTGTGAATAACAAGATTGGAAACGAGGTTTTTATGGCTACATTTTTTGTAAACGGAACGGAAGTCACCACCTCCAAAAAACAAAAGCTCCTGCGCTTCCTGCGGGACGAGTTGCACATTCTGTCCGCAAAAGACGGCTGTAGCGAAGGAGCCTGCGGTGCCTGTACCGTTCTCATTGAGGGCGAGCCCTGTCGGGCTTGCATTCCCGACACAGAGCGTTTGGATGGCAAGCACATTCTCACCGTGGAGGGTCTGAGTGATTGGGAAAAGACCGTCTATGTCTTTGCCTTCGGCGAGGCAGGTGCCGTGCAGTGCGGCTTCTGCATCCCCGGCATGGTCATGTGCGCCAAGAGCCTGCTGGATCAGGAACCCAATCCCACGGAAAAGCAGATTCGCTGGGCTATCCGCAACAACTATTGCCGCTGTACCGGCTATGTTAAAATCATTGCCGCTATTCAGTTGGCAGCCAAAATCTTCCGCGAAGGCAAGCTGCCCCTGCCCACCGACGACAGTTGGCACATTGGCACCCGTGTTCACCGTCTGGATGTAGAGGAAAAGGTGCTGGGCTTTGGCAAATACCCCGACGACTACTACCCCGAGGGGATGTGCTATGCCTCTGCCGTGCGTTCCAAGTACCCCCGTGCAAGGGTGCTTGCCATTGACAGCAGTAAAGCCGAGGCCCTGCCCGGTGTACTGTGCGTGCTGACAGCCGCGGATATTCCCGGCGAAAACTATGTCGGCCACATTCTCCACGATTGGCCTGTGATGATCCCCGTTGGAGAAATCACCCGCTACTTGGGCGATGCCATCGCCTTGGTGGTGGCAGAAACCGCCGAAATTCTGGAAAAAGCAAAGAAATTAGTGAAAATTGAATACGAAGAGCTGCCCTTTGTCAACTCCCCCGAAGCTTCCAAGGCAGAGAACGCTCCCTCCGTCCACCCCAATCGGGCTAATTTATTGGCTCACAAGCATGTCTCCCGCGGCAACGCCGAGGAAGCCATTGCCAAATCAGCCTATGTATTCCATGAGCAGTTCCACACACCTTGGACGGAGCACGCCTTCTTAGAACCGGAGTGCGCCGTCGCCCTGCCTGACGGAGACGGCATCCTCCTCTACTCCACCGACCAAAGTACCCACACTACCCTCCACGAGGTCGCCCTCATGCTGGGCATGCCCTATGAGAAGGTAAAAATCCAAAACGCCTTGGTAGGCGGCGGCTTTGGCGGCAAGGAGGACATGACTGTGCAGCCCTTGGCTGCGCTCGCCACCCTGAAAACCGGCCGTCCTGTCAAATGCAAGCTGACCAGAGCAGAATCCATTCTCATTCACCCCAAACGCCACCCCTTCTCTATGGACTTTACTTTGGGTGTGGACGAAAACGGCATCATTCAAGGTGTCAAGGCCGTGGTCGTCTCCGATACAGGTGCCTACGCCTCCTTGGGCGGCCCCGTTTTGGAGCGAGCCTGTACCCACGCCGCCGGCCCCTATGCCTACGAAAACTTTGAAATTGACGGCTACGCCTACTATACCAACAATCCCCCTGCCGGTGCCTTCCGTGGCTTCGGTGTGACTCAAACCTGCTTCGCTATCGAAACCCTGCTAAACATGGCCGCCGACAAGGTGGGCATCACGCCTTGGGAAATTCGCTACCGCAACGCCATCCGTCCCGGCGGCGTCCTGCCCAACGGCCAAATCGTGGATGAATCCACGGGTCTGGTAGAAACCCTTCTGGCAATTAAGGAGGACTACGACAATGCCAAGGTCAAGGGCATCGCCTGTGCCATGAAGAACGCAGGTGTGGGCGTTGGCTTGGCGGACTGGGGCCGTTGCAAGCTCATTGTGGAGGCCGACAGCAAGGTACATATCTACAGTGGTGCCTCTTGCATCGGTCAAGGTCTTGGCACCGTGTTGGTACAAATGACAGTTACCAACACCAGTCTCAATCGAGATGACATTGTGTATGAGCGTTCCAACACTTGGATCGCACCCGATTCCGGTGACACCTCCGGCTCCCGCCAAACCTTGGTCACCGGCGAAGCCTGCCGCCGCGCCTGTGAAAAGCTGAAGGAAGCTTTGGAAGGCAAGACCCTGAGCGACCTGATCGGTCAGGAGTTCTACGGCGAATATCTGGCAAAAACCGACCCCTTGGGTGCCAATGTGCCCAATCCCGTATCCCATGTTGCCTATGGCTATGCAACGCAGCTTTGCATTTTGGACGAAAAGACAGGCTATATTCAGAAAATGGTTGCCGCACACGATGTGGGCAAGGCCATCAATCCCCTGTCCTGCGAAGGTCAAATCGAGGGCGGCGTGGTCATGTCCATGGGCTATGCCCTGACGGAAGACTACCCCTTAGACGGAAACTGCAAGCCCACGGGCAAATATGGCACCTTGGGTCTGTTCCGCGCCCATCAAACGCCCGAAATCAAGGCCATCGTCATTGACAAGCCCGGTCTGAATGTGGCCTGTGGCGCCATCGGCATCGGAGAAATCACCTCCATTCCCACTGCCCCTGCCATTGCCGATGCCTATTTCCGTCTGGACGGCAAACGCCGTTATTCCCTGCCCCTGACGGACACCCCCTATGAACGCAAATGAGAAAGGAGTCGCCATGAAATACATCGCCTGTATTGCCTGTAACGGCGGCTGCCGTTCCAAAAAAGATTGCAGCTACGGTTGTTTAGCCTGCGGTGCCTGTGTTGCGGTCTGTCCCAATGGTGCTATTACCATCGCGGACGAATTAGCTCAGGTAGATACCAGCAAGTGCAATGGCTGCGGCCTGTGCAAGCTGGCCTGCCCCCAGTACCTGATCTCTCAGCAGCATACTCCTATAGAGGTTCGCTGCTCCAACCACGATCTTCGCAGTAAGGACCACTGCGAAGTAAGCTGCATCGGCTGCGGCCTGTGCCAAAAGAATTGCCCCGCCGATGCCATCCGTGTCGTCAACAACTGCGCCGTGATTGACGAAGAAAAGTGTCTTTCCTGCGGAGCCTGTGCTATGGTATGCCCCCGCAAGGTCATTCACGACCGCCGCGGCATCCTGACCTGACAAAGATACTACAAAAATCAAAGGAGAAATTGAAATGAAACGAAGTCTAAGCCTGCTGTTGGTGCTTGTCATGCTCCTCAGCTCCCTGTCCATCTTGGTCTTTGCCGCAAGCGGCAAGAACACCGGCACCCGCCACCAGGTCTGTACCGCCCTTTCCTCTCAGGCCGAGTCCTATTATGCCAAGAACAATGTCAGCTACGAAGATTGGCTTGGAATGGACGGCGACACCACCGGTAGCTGTCTGAAAGCCGTTGATACGGAGCTGTACAAGGCTCTGCACAACCTGATGGAAAGCACCATGACCCAGTCCGTCAGCTATAGCTCCCTCACTTCCCACTGGAAGACCACCGACTGCTCTTCCGCCAGCAGCACTCCCCTTCTGTTCTATTCCGACACTCCCTCCAACAACTACAATCGTGAACATGTCTGGCCGAAGAGCCGCGGTTCCTTCCTGAAGACCAACGGCGGCTCCGACCTGCACCATCTGCGTCCCACCGATTCCGGTATCAACTCCACCCGTTCCAACCACACCATGGGTAATGTACGGGAGCTCTTCCCCAACTCCTACAGAACCGCCAGCTATAACGGCGAGACCGTTCTGTATTACAACACCGACTACAAGGAAGGCAGCATCAACCTGGGTCTTGTAGAAATCAACGATAACATCAAGGGCGATGTGGCCCGTATTTTCCTCTATGTCTATGTGCGTTGGGAAGAGCCCAACCTCTTTGAAAACGATCCCAGTCCCTATGTCGGCCCCAGCGACGATGCTAACAACGGCTACAAGGTCATTCGCGACTTGGAAACCCTGCTGGAGTGGTGCGAAATGGACCCCGTAGACAGCTGGGAAATGAGCCGTAACGATGCCACTCAGGACATTCAGGGCAACCGAAATGTCTTTATCGACTACCCCGAGTTGGCATGGCTGCTCTTCTCCGAGGATATGCCCGAAGACATGAAGACCCCCTCCGGCATGGCACAAAGTACTGCCCCCGCCTACACCTTCAAGGCTGTAGCTGACCCCGCCGCCGCAGGCACCCTGACTGTAGACGGCAAGACCGTCACCGCTGCACCCAAGAGCGGTTATGAAGTAGACGGCTACACCCTGACCCCCGCCAATGCCGCTACCGTTACCCGCAATGGCAATGTTTTCACTCTGAGCAAGCTCACCGCTGACTGCACCCTGACCGTCCACTTCAAGGCCCGTCAGGAAGCCAAGATCTCCTATGTCGTTCCCGTGGGTGTCAGCGTCAGTGGCCCCAATAAGTGCTATGTGGGCGATAGCATCCGCCTCCCCTCTGTCACGGGAACTCCCGCAGGCGTTGAAAACACCGTAAAATTCCTCGGCTGGACGAAGAATGCCGTCAACCGCAGCACCTCCCGTCCCTCCTACACCGCCGCCGGCAGTAACTACACCGTCAACGGCGATATCACCTTCCACAGCCTCTACAGCTATGTGGAAAACGGTACCACCTACTACCAGACCTATTTCTGCGACCACGAAAGCACCCACACTGTCCATGTGGATCCCACCTGCAACATGGCAGGTAGCGAGCAGACCGTCTGTGACACCTGCTCCGCAGTTCTGGAATCCACCTCCATCCCCGCACTGGGCCATGATATGAGCTCCACGGTCATTGCACCCACCTGCTCTGCCAAGGGCTACACCCTGTATGAGTGCAGCAGATGCGATCACAGCTACAGAAAGTCCTTCACCGACATGGTGGAGCACAACTATGAATGCACCGTAGTAAACGGCATTGCAACCTACACCTGCACCTTCTGCGGCGACAGCTACAGCGAAGGCAACCTCTACGAGACCTTCCCCGACCTGAGCAGCGATGCTTGGTATGTGGACGAAGTAAGCTTCGTGCTGAACAGAGGCCTGATGAACGGCTTCGAGGACGGTCTTTTCCGTCCCCAGGACAAGCTGACCCGTGCACAGCTCGTGACCATCCTGTACCGCGAAGCGGGCGAACCCTCTGTGGAAGGTCTGAGCAATCCCTTCACGGATTTGCAATGGGATTGGTACAAGCCTGCCATTCTGTGGGCTGCTAACGAAGGTATTGTTAACGGCATGACCGAAACCACCTTCGAGCCCGACAGACCCATCACCCGCGAGCAGATCGCAACCATCCTGTGGCGTGCCAATGGCAAGCCCGAGAGCGAAGCCGGTCTGAGCTTCGCAGATGCGGCACAGATCAGCGATTACGCTGTCACCGCTATGCGCTGGGCTGTGGAAACGGAACTGTTCCAAGGCGACGATCTGGGTCTCCTGCGTCCCGCAGACTACGCCACTCGTGCAGAGCTGTCTGCTGTACTCATGCGCTACCTGAGCGAATAATACACAAAGGGGACGGCACCCGCCGTCCCCTTCTTGTATGCGCAAAGCAGACCCAACCATACACTACAATTTGAACCTTTCTCGTATATTGTTCACTGCATAAATTGCAGAATCCTTCACATCCCGAATGCGAGAATTCACATGCTGTTCCAGCAAGGTAATATCGCAGGGTTCCCCTATAAATCCAAGTGAGGCGTTTGCATAAATCAATTCAAATTTATACTTCTTTTCATCGGCTTGTCTGACCCAATATCGTACAGCCTCCCGACTTGCAGGAGTATTTGAAGCCCCTAATGCAATAATCCCATTATGCCTGACCATCCATTCTTCACTATTACTGCATACAATCATTGCAGCAACATCTATATTGTCAGGCATTTGCAAGCGACTAATCCCGAAAAGCATAGTGCAGAGAACATGCTTGTTGGATTCTTCCTCCAATCGATCGACCAAATATTGACAGAATTCAAGATCCATCCTTCGGTTCAAGAGCTTGGCAAGTAGCGCATACGCATTTCCTCTTGCTTTTGTGTTGGCTTTTCCTGCTCTTTTCGTAATATACTCCCGAAGAAGCGGGAACATATCGTTCTCTCCTACCTGCTCTTTCCTCTTCCAAAAGCACCACTTGGAAGCACCCAAACGACCGATAATGCTTTCAGGTAACGACAACTCGTCCAAGCTACGATATAGTTCATCTTTTGTCATTGCAAACCTCTCCTCAATATCATCACACTACTGCAATTATACCGAAAAGCCTCTCATAAGTCAATCGTTCACAATAAAACCCACAAAACACAAGAGGACAGCTCCCGCCGTCCCCCTCTCAGTAAAACAATCACCTGTTTTCGTCGAAAACAGGTGATTGTTTATTTTGGGATAGATTGTTTATGATTTCTTCAAGTAGTAGAAATAATCGTTGTATGTATAGTGATCATCCGTTTGGGGCTGATAGTCTTCACACACACTACAATATTTCCTCGATCGTTTCTCCCTTTCAATAACATCTTCGGTATAGAAATACAGGTCGCTCTTTTGGGTAATCAAAACATCCTTTGTGCAGAACACCTCGTTAACGCCATTCCCGACAGGGCACAGATTGCCATGTCTGCAAGTCAAACAGCACTTCAGTAAAACACCTTCCGGCAGTTTTCTTTGCAAATCTGCAAAGGCATCGATCCACAAATAGTCTTTTCCGTGTCCCCAGTATTCCTTGCCTTTGTATTTACATCCTATGTCCACAATAGGTGGTTCCACGCGAGCTCCTTGGTAATACATAGTTTCCTCGTGGCAAAGAATATGCAGTTTCACAGTCTCCTCGCCCTGTGGTGTATGCAATACAACATCATACCAATATTGCCGATGCAGCTCATACCATGCTTTCTTTTTATACTCGTCCCAACAAACAACCACACTGTCGAAAGTGAACTCGATTGTAAAGTAAGGCTCGATCCCAAAGCCGCCAATGGAGTAGCCACATTCTTCCCTTTCAAAATGATAAACCGCAATCTTATTTTGCAACTCTTCTATAATACGGTCGATTGCCTCCTGCCCGCTGAAAATCACCCGCTCTCCGACAGGACAGGATTGTCCATCCTCACCGGTTTTCCACGCTCGTCCCGGTTCATAAGTGGCTGAATGAAAATTCCGGAATACAATCTGTGCGGAATCAATTTCCATATCATAATCGTAAGGATTCTGGGGTGCATCTTTATGGATATTCAACATCGAAACAGAGACGACCAAATCTTTTCCATCAAAACTGACGAAAGAAAAATCCGAATCGTGGAACTCAAAAAGACTCAGATCATTCTCGACACAAAATTTCATAAACATCCCTCCTTCAAGGATCATTGTTCTGCCACTGGTGGTACTTAGTTCAAAAACCCCCTTTTGTCTTACGACAAAAAAGGGGTTTTGGTACGGGGGGAGGGGGAAGGCGGGGCGGAGGCATGTCGTTCTGTG
>JAZOAV010000078.1:0-5655 GCA_045595645.1 Faecousia sp. | reverse complement strand
CCCAGAAGTTGCTTGACGCGTTAAATGTTCGTATTACTTAATCGTTCGAAAGTTACGGATAAAAAAGTTTTTCAAACTTTTTTAACAAGAATTAAGTCGGATCGTAGCCATGTCGTTCTGTGAGCCAAGGAGTTGCTGCTTGCTGTTGTCTTCCTAAGACCGCTTGGCCTCCGACTTGGCAAAACCCAGAAGTTGCTTGACGCGTTAAATGTTCGTATTACTTAATCGTTCGAAAGTTACGGATAAAAAAGTTTTTCAAACTTTTTTAACAAGAATTAGTATGAAGCATAAGCGGGGAGGGGAGTGCATAGCTTGTAGCAAAGGAGGGATGTCCATGAAACGCAAGGGAAAGCGGCGGCTTTGGCTACACATTGCCATCGCTGCGCCGATTCTGACAGTTGCTATGGCGTTGCTGTGTGCGTGGTTGATGCTGAAGGGCAGTCTGCAAGAGGAGAAGCTCGGACTCGTAGTTGGTGTGATTGGCGGATTCTGCGCTTTTCTGCTCAGTTTGTACACAGCGTTGCGTGTTCCGCGAAAGAAACTATTGTGGGGCATGATAACCGCACTTTCTTACGGTGCTGCGTTGCTGCTGGGGAATTTGCTGTTCTTTGGTGAGGGGTATGCAGAGCTTGGGGGAGTGCTGCTGCCGGTTTTGGGTGGCGGTGCTGTGGCAAGCCTGCTGGGAGCGCTTCGTTCTCGTAAAATTGCCTAAATCGATTTTGGTAAATTGCAAGAAATCTTGCAAAACGAAAATGCCCAAGATATAGGGGGATTGAAAAATGATTCCCCTATATCTTGAGCGTCCGTTACAAGCAAGATACAATGGTTACAAAGCAGGTTGCGCGGTTAACATAATAAAGTTTACATAATATATGTGCATAATTCACAAAATTTTACAAATTTGTGAAAAAGTATTGAAATTTCAAGGTTTTTGCGCTATAGTATGTAGCATAGCGTGCGAAAAGTTGGTAGAAATAATATTTTTCGCATAACTTGTGGTTACATGATTATGGCAACACAAGATATAGTTTTGACGAAGGGAGGCAGCGTTTTTTGGCTAATTTGGTATCCGCTTATGAAAATTACCTTCTGCATATCAAGCAGGCTTCGGCCAACACCGTTGCCTCGTATATGCGGGATTTGCGCCAGTTCTTGGAATACATGACCAATATGGAGGATCTGCCTCTGGAAAACTGCGATCGGGATTGCATCTGCCGCTATACACAGTATTTGATCAACCACGGTAAATCTCCCGCAACCGTGTCCCGCGGCATTGCATCTATCAAGAGCTTCTACAATTACTGCATGGACGAGGGCTTCGTGGAAGGGAATCCTGTACACGATATTCCCCAGCAGAAGGCAGAGAAGAAGCTGCCGCAGGTTTTGACAGGTCGTGAGGTGGAACTGCTTCTGGAACAGCCCAAGTGCACGGACTTTAAAGGATATCGAGATAAGGCCATGCTGGAAACCCTTTATGCAACGGGAATGCGGGTCAGTGAAATGATTGCTCTGAATGTGACGGATGTGAGCATTGCAGGCTCCTTCATTCGTTGCGAGGGCAATGGCAAAATGCGTATCATTCCCTTGTATCCTGCCGCCGTGCGCGCCCTGTCTACCTATCTGACGGATGTGCGTCCCAAGATGGCTTCGAGCCCCGAGGAGGAAGCACTCTTTGTCAATGTCAGCGGCGATCGTATGACGCGACAGGGCTTCTGGAAAATCATTAAGCACTATCAGCAGACCGCCCAAATCAGCAAGGATATTACGCCCCACACCCTGCGCCACAGCTTTGCGGCGCACCTTTTGGAGAACGGTGCGGATCTGCGCTCCTTGCAGGAAATGCTGGGACATAGTGATATTTCGTCTACGCAGATTTATACACAGGTTGTGAAGCAGAATTTGAAAAATGTGTATAATAAGTTCCATCCCAGAGCGTAATGATGGTTGGCGAGGGCTTGCCGACTGTTCATAAGAAAAGCGCAGTCCGTAACAGGGCTGCGCTTTTTGGGTCTATGGGAGAGCGTTCCATTCGCTGTAAAGACCTATGACGGCGATACAGCCGTTGGCTTCTGCGAATTTGATTTTTTCCTGTATGGTTTCTTTTGTGTCGTAATATTGGGTGATGCCCCGTTCACAGCGATACTCGCAGACTGCACTTTTCAATCTGCCTGCCGCCTGTTTCATGTGACAAGGGCTGATATGTCGCCAGGGAGTCAGCTCCAATATCCAACCACGAGGAAACCGCTGACGACAGCCTCGGACATAGGACAACCAGCTATTGCAGGGACGGGGACAGCTTAGCAGTGGCAGAGCTTTGGGCGCATAGGGAAGGAAACGGGCAGGGACGGCAAACAGCCCCTTACAACGCCGCTGAAGGCCGCTGAGAAGGACGATATGTGCTGTCTGCACAGGTTTGGCAAAATCCAAACAGCAGCCATACTTACAATGCTCCGCTAATTCGGCGATTGCTTCCTCCTTGGGCAGAGGAAGGATGGAATCGTCAATGACACACAGAGCGGGAAAGGAACAGGGATTCAGACGGGCGCTGCCGTCGTTGCACAGGCCGAAGCCTGTCTGAGCATAGGAAAAATCGTCTTCGTTCACAGATTCTTTCCAATTCTCCGCAAAATAGCAGGGGATTGACAATAGACAAACCTCCATTTCGGTGATATAATAGACCTATCCCATCCTATTGCATGATGGAGGCAATTATGCTGTTACCTAAATTCATTTTTCCCAAGCTGACGGATATTTCTGTGGACTTTTTGCGCAAGCAGGGCATCGGCTTGCTGCTGATGGACTTCGATAACACCATGCTCCCTTACACCACCAATGAACCCACAAGGGAATTGCTGGAGTGGGTGGAGCGGATGCAGCAGGGAGGCATTGTGCTGTGTATCGTATCCAACAGCAAAAAACGGCGGGTGCGGGAGTTCTCCCAAGCCTATGGCATTCCCTGTGTTACCCATGCAGGAAAACCCGGGACAAGAGGCATTCGGGAGGCCATAGCTCGCTTTGATTATTTGCCTACAGCACTGGTAGGGGATCAAATCTACACCGATGTGCTGGGTGCCAATCGGGCCGGAATTCCGTCCATTATCGTTAAATCCATTCATAATCACAATGTCTGGCTGAAGCTGCGTCATCTCTTGGAGATTCCGGTTTTGGCTATGGCAAGAAAAAGGAGAGTAAAGCTATGAAAAATTTAGACAAGTACCGTTCCGTTCTTACCCCCGAGGTACAGGGCCTGTTCCTGACCTCCCGCTACAGCCGTATGTATGCGGCAGAATTCGACATTGCCGAGGGTTATGCCATCGTCAGTGCCAAGGGTGCCCGCTATTTTACCGACAGCCGCTATATCGAATCTGCACAGAGAGATTTGCAGGGCTTTGAGGTGCTGGAAATCGGCGGCAAGAACCCTCTGAGTGATGCTCTGAATCAGGCGATTGCGGATTTTGAGATTGAAACCTTGGGCTTTGAGGAAGCCTATCTGACGGTGGCAGAGCTGAATCTGTTCCAGGAGAAGCTCAATGCCAAATTCGTTCCCATGCAGGCGAAAATCAATGCCTTCCGTGGCACCAAGGAGCCTTGGGAGCTGGAGCGGATGCAGAAGGCGCAGGACATCACCGACCGTGCCTTTACCGAGGTCTGCACTCGCATTACCGAGGGTATGACGGAAAAGGAATTGGCAGCCGAGCTGATTTACTGCCTGTACAAGAACGGTGCCGAGGGTCTGTCCTTTGATCCTATCGTGGTCGCAGGCCCCAACAGCTCCATGCCTCATGGCGTTCCCGGGGACAGAAAGATTCAAAAGGGCGATTTTATCACCATGGACTTCGGTGTTATTTATCAGGGCTATTGCTCCGATATGACCCGTACGGTGGCTCTTGGCTTCGCCACAGAGGAAATGAAGACCGTGTACAATACGGTTTTGCAGGCACAGCTTGCCGGTATTGCTGTGTCCAAGGCGGGTGTCACGGGCAAGGAAGTGGACATGGCTGCCCGCAATGTGATTGCTGAGGCAGGCTATGGCGAGTATTTCGGCCATGGCTACGGTCATTCTTTGGGTTTGGAAATCCATGAAGCACCCAACTGCAATCTCAGAAATGAGGAGCCTCTGCCTGTTCATGCGGTCTGTTCTGCTGAGCCCGGCATCTATCTGCCCGGCAAATTCGGCGTTCGCATCGAGGATGTGGTCGTATTTGAGGAGAATGGCTGCCGAATTCTCACCAAGAGCCCCAAGGAGCTTCTGATTTTGTAAGAAAATACTTGCTTTTTTCGGAATTATGGTGTAAAATATCCCCGTACTATGTATACTTAGCCCGAGTGGGTAAATAATAGGAGGAAATAAAATGATTTCAGCAAGCGATTTTAGAAATGGTATTACCTTCGAGATGGACGGCAAGGTTATGCAGATCGTGGAGTTCCAGCATGTGAAACCCGGCAAGGGTGCTGCGTTCGTCCGCGTTAAGATGCGCAATGTCATCACCGGCGGTGTGACCGAAACTACCTTCAACCCCAGCGACAAGTATCCCACCGCTTACGTTGAGCGCAAGAAGATGGAATACTCCTATCAGGACGGCAATCTGTACTACTTCATGGACAACGAGACCTATGATATGGTTCCCATCGACGCATCTGTCCTTGATGGCAGCTTCAAGTTCGTTAAGGAAAACGACACCTGCACCGTTCTGTCCTACAAGGGCAATGTCTTCGGCGTAGAAGCTCCCAACTTTGTCGATCTGGAAATCACCAAGACCGAGCCCGGTCTGGCTGGCAACACCGCAACCAACACCCTGAAGCCCGCTACCGTGGAAACCGGCGCAGAGGTTAAGGTCCCCCTGTTCATCAACGAAGGCGACCGCATTTCTATCGACACCCGCACCGGCGAATATCTGGGCCGCGCAAAGGCTTAATTAAGAAAGGAGAACGAAAATGACTCTCTCTGAAAAATCCGCATATCTCAAGGGCCTGATGGATGGCCTGAATCTGAGCAAGGAAACCCCCGAGGGCAAGATGATTGCCGGCATTGTAGACCTGCTGCAGGCCATGACCGGAACCATTGCTGACTTGGAAGAAAACGCTTTGGCTGTTTCCGATGAGCTGGACGAAATTGAGGAAGATCTGGATGCCATCGAGGAATTCCTGATGGACGAGGACGAGGACTTCGACGACGACGATGACGACTTCGACGACGATGAGGACTTTGTGGATGACGACGACGAGGATTTCGAGTACGATGAGGAAGTCATTTACGATGTCACCTGTCCTACCTGTGGCGAAGAACTGCATCTCAGCGAAGAGGAGATCCTGCGGGAATCCATCCATTGCCCCAAGTGCAATGAATTCCTGGAATTCGACTTCGACGAGGATGAGGAATAAAGTGAAATGATAAAAAGGGCGCACCCTGCGGTGCGCCCTTTTGCACATGCAAGGGCAAGGCGGAAATCGCCTTGCCCTTGCATCATATTGTCGCAGGGAACGACCGCGTGTCGTTCCCATGATTGAAATGGTTACATGGGGAACGGCACATAGGCCGTTCCCTACGATTTTCATCCAGATTTCGTTCCAATTTCGTAGGGGCGAACTGCGTTCGCCCGCGGGTATTCACAGAACGCCCTACGGATTCAATCGATTTTCCGTCTGTTCCGTAGG
>JAZOAV010000077.1:0-3948 GCA_045595645.1 Faecousia sp. | reverse complement strand
CTGTAGCACCACAGATGCAGGTGCCGTCAACATACTCGTGCGCTTCCGTAGCGGTCTTGTCGCAACGGCTGCAAGTGCCCAAATGAGTGCCGTCGCCGTTATCGGTGTAGCTGTAGTCATGGCCCAGAGCGGCAATGGTTTCTTGTGCCGCAAGGACGGTGTTGCAGACGGAGCAGTGCGTGCCTTCTGTCAGGCCGTTTTCGGTACAGGTGGCAGGAACAGCCGCATCCGTGACAGCAGTGTGACCGGTTGCGGGGATGGATTCCGTGTAGTTGCTGTCGCAGACAGTGCAGGTAACTGTTCTGATTCCTGCCTTAGTGCAGGTGGGAGCAGTGACTATATCTGTGTAGTTGTGTGCTTCCGTCTTGCTGTAGCCACAGGAACAGTTGCACTTGTGATTGTTGCAATCAACCTTGGCATAAGTGTAGCTATGGGCAGTTGCAGTGAATTGGGCGGTAAAAACCGTGTCTGCGGTGATGTTGCTCAGTGCTTTGTCCCAGCCTTTGAAGGTATAGTGGCTCATGCTGTCATAGGGCTTGGTGGGAGGAGCGGCGGTATAGGCGGCGGATTCTCCTTTATGAACCGATTGCGTTGACAGGATAGTTCCATCTGTATTTTGGAACACAACCGTATAAAGGGGAGTGGGAAGATCTGATTCGGGGCCGATGTAGATGTAATCAAAGACAACGGTTCCTTCGCCCTTGAGGTTCCAGAAATTCAACTTGATACTACGGATAATTTCACTATTGCGGAAGTCGTCGGAAAGAGGCAATGTCCATATCATATAGCTGTCGTCGAAAATCGATCCTTCGCCAAAGGAATACACAGCACCGTCCATGTACTGGGTCGTTTCACCGTATTTGTAATAATTCAGCGCGAAACGCGTGCTTGCACTTGCGGCATCGAAGCCGGAAAGCTTCAGTCTTACTTGTAAAACCTGTGCATTTTTCGGCTCAAAATGCAAGTCTGTATCTGTCATAAGATAGAAGTAAGAATATGTATTTGCCGAACTTTTTGTAAGGGTCAGTACACCGTCAGTTTGGTTGACCTCCACGCTGTCTCGGTTCTTGCCTGTGAGCCATGTGCCGTACCATGAGGAAGCTTCATCAAAGTTTTCGGCGGAATAGGTCTTTGTGCTGTAACGAGTCCGATCCGTTGCCGTATTTTCAAAGCTGAAGTAAAGCTGCTCCTGAGACGGTAAGGTATCCTTGGGTCCGATGTAGATATAGTCAAAAATCACTGTTCCCGTACCGCTGAGATTCCAAAAATTTAGCTTGATGTCACGGATGCTCCCGCTATTTCGGAAGTCGCCGGTGAGGGGTAGTGTCAATGTCATATAGCTGTCGTCAAAAATCGTACCTTCGCCAAAGAAATAAACAGCACCATCCATGTACTGGGTCGTCTCCCCGTTTTTGTAATAATTCAGAGCAAGGCGAGAATTTTTGTTTGCGGTATCGAAGCCGGAGAGCTTTAGCCGTACCTGCAAAAATTCGGAATTTTCCGGTCGGAAATCCAAATCCTTGTTTGTCATAAGATAGAAGTAAGAGTAGTTGTTTTCCGCGGTTTTTGTAAGTGTTACAACGCCTTCAGTGTGGTCGATCAGTATCTCATCCTTCATACCACTGCTGAGCCATGTTCCGCCCCATGCAGCTGCTTCGTCAAAGTTCTGTCCGCAATAGGTTTTTCTCTCATAGCGGCTTTGATCTGATTCTGTGTTTCCAAAATCAAAGTAAAGCTGCGTTTGGGAAGGCAGTGTTTCCCGGGGGCCGATGTAAACATAGTCGAAGGTTGCAGTACCCCACCCTTCCAGATTCCAGAAATTTAATTTGATGCTGCTGATGGTTTGGCTGTTGCGAAAATCATCCGAAAGAGGCAGAGTCAGGGTCATATAGCTTCCATCAAAGACGGTTCCTTCTGTAAAGGTGTAGACTGCCGCATCTGTATGTTGGACGGTACTACCGTCCTTGTAGTAATTCAGAGAAAGTCGAGAGTTTTCGTTAGCATTCTCAAAACCGGACAGGCTTAGGCGTATCTGCAAAAAATCTGCCCTTTCTGGTTTGTAGTACAGGTTAGGGATGGGAGTAACATAGAAATACGAATGGGGATTGTCAGGAGTCTTGGCAACAATCAGTGTGCCTGTAGTATGGTCAATTTGCACGGCCTCATTTTTCTTCCAGGAAAGATATGTTCCGTGCCATGGGACATTTGACCATTGGGCTCCCGCGAGGGTATCAAAGTTCCAATAGCCGTAGGCTGCTTGACAATACCTTTTTTGATCGGCGGCTGTATTTCCAAAGTCAAAATACAGACAGTCGTCCTGCACCTCTTTGTCGCCGCAAGGACAGATACCTTGTGTATAGAAATGTCCTACATTGATTGTTTTGCTGCAAGCTGTGCAGGAAACATCGTGTGTACCGTTGTTGTGGATTACATAGTCTTTGCTGAAATCGTGCGTGCATTCTCCGGCGGTAGAAACCAGCAGTAACGCATTGGCTATTGCGCGTTCGGATCCATCCGAAGGAGAATTACGCACCACCAGCTCCGTTTCGCCTTGGTGAACACTGGCATAAGTGGCAGAACCGCCACCGTCCAGATCAATGGCATTTACACAGCCCATTGACAGGAACAACTCAGCCAGATTATGCACATTCATTCCCACAGAGTAGGGGGCTTGTCTTCCATCGGCAACAAAGGTAATGATACTGCCGTCGGCAGTCATACCAATGGCATTCATAGGGTTGTTTGATTTGTAGCCTTCTGAATGGTAGTAGGTGTCCGTGACATTCTTTCCATCCATGATCAACCAGCAGCCGGAAACGGCCTCAAGCACATCCGTGTGAGGAGTGTCGAAGTCACGGATGGCAAAGCTACCATCCTTCAGCACTGCGAAATAAGGTTGTTTTCGGCTCATTCCGAAGGTTTGCAGTACATTTCCTTCCATGATCAGATGCCCAATGGGTTGGTAGGTTTGGACATCATAGAAGTCTGCATTTGTTGCGAACAGAACCTTGTCTCCCGTCGCCGCTTCGTATGCTGCGGCTTGTTCGGTGGGCCGCTGAAGCCCCCAAGGGAGATCCTTGCAGGATTCTGCGCGGCTTTCAGCCGTGCTTCCTTTGCTATAGTAGCCTTTGTAGGAGGCCTTGAAGGTCACCTCTGCATCCGGCTCGATGATGGTCATAAATCCGGCTATCTGATTTTTACCGCTGTCATCATTATAGAAAAGGTGAGATTCCGTTACACCCTCGGTGATGGTATAGTCAGTTCGCCCTGTAAGCTTCATATTTGGCGGTGCCGCGATACTTACAGTTGCTTTTTTTGTCTCGGCATCTGCCTTGGATACCACTGCCGGTGCGAGCTGCAACAGTATTGCTCCAAGTAACACCAGTGAAAGTAATTTTTTGAGCATGATATGCCTCCCTTGCGATTTCCTTGCATAGATTAAGTTGCGTTTTTTTAGTTTTCATTTATCATAGAAAGAAGTTTCCTGAAACGGAATTTCTGGAGACTTTTCTACGGAAATGCTTGGGATTAGTTCGTAAAATAGGTATTTGCACTGTCAAAATATGCAAACAAAATCCCCCCCTTTTTGCTTTTCCGTTTTATGGATAAGAATAGGATACCACTTTTCACGCGGCTCTGTCAAGGGAAATGGTAGCTTTTTGTTCTTCTATCGTGCTGATTTGTCAAAAAATGTGGGCAGCGTCACCTGCGAATATCGACAGAAATGCAACACAATCTTAGGAAACAGCACACAGACCGTTCCCGACGATTGTGTTTGAGCAAAATTATAATAAGTGGGCAAGGCGGAAATCGCCTTGCCCTTTTGGTGTTATTTTGCGAAGAAGGTTTTTGCGCTGTCAGAGTAAGCGAACAGTGCTTTCGTCAGAGCTTCCAAAGCGGTGCCGACCGTTTTGGAAGCGTAGGTTTCCGCACTGTAGCGGAGAGTTT
>JAZOAV010000076.1:0-10886 GCA_045595645.1 Faecousia sp. | reverse complement strand
GAAACAGCCCCGAAAATGAATATTTATTAAATTCTAACTGTAGGGAACGGCCTGTGTGCCGTTCCCTATTGCATATTTTGAGGAATATTCTGTGGAATGACACATAGGTCATTCCCTACATATACATTTTGAGACAGCCCCTGTTTTTTTATAATTGTCAATTCTCAATTAAAAAACTGTCAATTTCCGTTCCCGCGCAGTTCGATGATGCGGTCACGCAGGACGGCGGCGTATTCGAACTCCATCATCTTGGCGGCGGCGCGCATTTCCTTTTCCAAACGGGCGATTTCCCGTTCCCTTTCGGCGCGGGTGAGCTTCACGCCGCTCTTGCCTGTGGCTTCGCCTTCCGATTGGGTGATTTCCAGCAGATCCCGCACATCTTTGACGATGGTTTTGGGCACGATGCCGTGGGCTTGGTTGTAGGCATCCTGAATCCCGCGGCGGCGTTCCGTTTCATCGATGGCGGCGCGCATGGCGGCAGTGAAGCGGTCGGCGTACATGATGACCCGCCCTTCCGCATTACGGGCGGCACGACCGATGGTCTGGATCAGGCTGGTTTCACTGCGCAAAAAGCCCTCCTTGTCTGCATCCAAAATGGCGACCAAGGACACCTCGGGCAAGTCCAAGCCCTCCCGCAGGAGGTTGATACCCACCAAAACATCGAATTTTGCCATGCGCAGATCCCGCAAGATCTCCATGCGTTCCAAGGCCGCCACATCCGAGTGCATATAGCGCACCCGAATGCCCGCCTTTTGCAGGTAGGCGGTCAGATCCTCTGCCATTTTTTTCGTCAGGGTCGTGACCAAAACCCGCTCTTTTTTGGCAATGACAGCGTTACATTCTCCAATGAGGTCGTCGATCTGCCCCTCGATGGGACGGACGAAAATTTGGGGATCCAGCAGACCCGTGGGACGGATGAGCTGTTCGGCAAATTGCCCTGCCTGCTTGCGCTCGTAGTCGGCAGGGGTAGCGGAAACATAGACCACCTGCTTGAGCTTGCTCTGAAATTCGTCAAAGGTCAGGGGGCGGTTATCAAAGGCACTGGGCAGACGGAAGCCATAATCTACAAGACTCTCCTTGCGGCTGCGGTCGCCTGCGTACATGGCTCGCACCTGCGGCAATGTGACATGACTTTCGTCTACGAACAGCAGAAAATCCTCGGGGAAATAATCCAAAAGGGTCATGGGCGGCGTGCCCGCCTTTCGCCCTGAAATCACACGGGAATAGTTCTCAATTCCACTGCAAAACCCGATTTCCTGCAACATTTCAATATCATACATGGTGCGCTGGCGGATGCGCTGGGCCTCCAACAGCTTGTCGTTTTCCTTGAACCAACGCTCCCGTTCCTCCATTTCCCTTTCGATCTCCAAAATGGCGCGTCCCAGCTTTTCCTTGGAGGCGACATAGTGGGAAGCAGGGTAGATGGCAACATGTCCCACCACCCGCTCGGGCATGCCCGTGACGGCGTTGATTTCGGAAATACGGTCGATTTCGTCTCCGAAAAATTCCACGCGGATGGCACGCCCCGACCAGTAGGCAGGGTAGATTTCCACCGTATCCCCACGAACACGAAAGCTGTTACGGGAAAAATCGATGTCGTTGCGCTCGTAGCGGATCTCCACTAACTTGCGCATCAGCTCTTCGCGGGATTTTTCCATGCCCATGCGCAGGGAAATGACCATGTTTTTGTAGTCGATGGGGTCGCCCAGACCGTAGATACACGACACGGAGGCGACTACGATGGTGTCCCGCCGTTCAAAGAGGGAGCTGGTGGCAGAGTGGCGCAGTCGTTCGATTTCCTCGTTGATGGCAGAGTCCTTTTCAATATAGGTGTCCGTGTGGGCGATATAAGCCTCGGGCTGGTAGTAGTCGTAGTAGGAAATGAAATATTCTACCGCATTGTTGGGGAAAAACTCCCGAAATTCGGAGCAGAGCTGTGCCGCCAAGGTCTTGTTGTGCGCCAAAACAAGGGTCGGACGGTTCAGCTTGGCAATGATGTTTGCCATGGTAAAGGTTTTACCGCTGCCTGTCACACCCAGCAAGACCTGCTCCCGCAAGCCATTTTGGATGCCTTCCGTTAATGTTTTGATGGCCTGAGGCTGGTCGCCCGTGGGCTTGTAGGGCGATACCAATTCAAAATGATCCATTTGCAGCCCTCCTTTTTACATAGTATACCACAGAATCCTTCTGTCTGCAACAGAAAGGATTGCGACTGCGCCTTGACAGGCGGCGTCCCCTACAAGGGATGTTCCTTGGAAATCGTAGGGGCGAACTGCGTTCGCCCGCGTGGAGAATCTACCGAATTGGTATGGTGTTGGTCATGCGTACCGTCTGCCGCTTCGCGGTTCGGGCGAACACAGTTCGCCCCTACGATGTGTTACGATAGTGCGTACAGGCGGGCGGCAGATTTGCCCCTACGAAGGCAACGGAAGGAATAAAAAAATGCCCTCCTTTCGGAGGGCGAGGTCGGTTGCTTGTACAAGTGTACTCGCTTGGATAAGCTGTGAGCCAAGTATAGCATACACATTGTAATAATGTTGTCGAAGGCGGTCGCTCCCGTGAAAAAATTTGCTGTATTGGAAAAATTTTTATTGACTTTTTTTGTTTAATAGATTACTATATAGAAAAACGAAACATGTTTCGGAGCATGTTTCGGTCGAAAGGAGGCGCACATGTGACAGTCAATAAGTCGGAGGAAGTGAAGCACAAAAGTCTGCACGCGGCGGCGAAGCTGTTTTTGACCAAGGGCTACACCAATTCCACCGTGAGGGACATTGCCGCGGAAGCGGGGGTAGGGCTCAGCGCCATGGTCCGTGCCTGCGGATCCAAGGAGGATATTCTGTGCGAGCTGGTCTCTTTTGTGCTGGAAGGGCAGTTTGATGCGGCGCACAAGCTCCTTGCAGGGGTCACCGAGGATAAGCTCCTGTTTTATGCGGCGGAAACCACCCTTCAGCTCTATATGGCAGAGTCTAGCGAACATATTCGGGAGATGTATTCCGTGTCCTATTCCCTGCCAAAATCTTCCGCCATCATTTACCATGCCATTACGGGTAAATTGGAGGATATTTTCAAGGAGCATCTGCCCCATTTGGAGACCAAGGATTTTTATGAGTATGAAATCGCATCGGCGGGAATTATGCGGAATTTTATGACCGTTCCCTGCGATATGTATTTCACCATGGAGCGAAAAGTCGCACGCTTTTTGGAGGCGACCTTCCTTGTCTACCGTGTGCCCGAAGAAAAAATCAAGGAAGCCATCGCCTTTGTATCCCGTTTTGACTATCCCACCATAGCGAAAACGGTTGTTGCCAATATGCTGGGGTATTTGGAAAGCAGAACATAAGGAGGACAAGAACATGAAACGAATTATCAGCCTGATCCTGACAGTCGCCATGCTGCTGAGCATCGTACCTCTGACCGTGTTTGCGGAAACCGCCGATCCCGACAGACATCCCTTTGGAGATGTGTCTGCGGAGGAGTGGTATGAGGAGTATGTGCAGTATGTGTGGAACAACGGACTCTTTAACGGCATCACCACAAGCACCTTCGCCCCGGAACGCGCCATGACACGCGCCATGTTCGTGACCGTGCTGGGCAGAATCGCAGATGTCCAACAGGACGACTACACCGAGCAGGTCTTCTCCGATGTAGAGCCGAAAAGCTGGTACGGTGCCTATGTTGCATGGGCGGCAGAGAAGGAAATCACCAACGGTATCGGAGACGGCAAGTTTGCCCCCGACCGTGAGGTTTCCCGTGAAGAAATGGCAACCTTCGTCTACCGCTATCTCAACAGCACGGGCGAGCTGACGGAGCAGGGCGAAATGCAGTACCCTGACAAGGATACCATTGCCGACTTTGCGGTAGAAGCGGTAGGAGCCTGCACCGCCATCGGCATTTTCGAGGGCGACGAGCAGGGACTTTTCAACCCGCAGGACAGCTCCACCAGAGCCGAGGCCGCCGCAGTGTTCACCAGACTGCACAAATATTTGGAAGAAAACTCCGAGACCCGCTATTATAAGGTCACCTTTGCCCTGTCCGACAAGTTGGACGAGGGTGTGAAGGACAGCATCACCATGGAGCAGTCCGTGATGGTGGAGAAGAATTCTCTGCTCTACACTCTGCCCCTGCCCGAGGCAAAGGGCTATGTCTTTGTCGGCTGGTTCTATGACGAGGACTTGACCCGTCTTGCCGCCACCACAGAAACCGTGACCTCCGATTTGACCCTGTATCCCAAGATGGTTGCGCAGGACGCCGCCGAGGAGGAGCTGTGGCCCACCTACGCCCTGAACTACATCACCTCTCAGGATGTTGCCCCTGATTTCACCTTGCAGGTGCAAGCCAATAGCGAGGAACAGATTCGCGAAAACCTGACATTCAAGGCATTTTCCGAACAGGACGGCGAGATCGAATACGATATCGTAGACGAGGGCAATGGAATTTTCACCCTCAAGCCGGTAGGCGGTCTGCGAGCAGGCGGCTCCTATCAGGTCATTGCCAACGATCGGGAGCAGGAGCCTGTATTCGATGATGAGGGAAACATGGTGGAGCAGGACTATGTACTGTTCCTCTCCGGTGAGGAAGTCCTGCCCTCTGCCATTCAGTATCACAACATCACCGTCGCCATCCAAGAACACAACACCATGCGCATCGACAATGCTGTGATCTTCCTGCCCTACGAGCAGGTTTCGGGCATTGTTTTAGAGGAAGCCATGCTCTATACCATGAGCGAGGACGGCTTTGAAATCAACGACAAGACGGACACCTTTACTTACAATGGCGATGCCCTGTCCGTGGGCGATGTGGTCGCCATTTACGACGGCATTTTGGACGAGGAGACCCGCGAGGTGGACGGCGAGCTGGCTTATGTCAAAATCACGGGAATCAACGGCAATACATATACCTACGGAATGCCCGGCATACAGGAAGTGCTTTTTACCTCCCTGACCCTGCCTATTCCCATGGACGACCCCGACACCGAGGAAGTGGACGGCGCATTCTTCAATGAAGACGGCACCCTTACGGTCTACAACGAGTATTTGGACTTCTCTGCCTTTGCCGTCTACGAGGAGCTTGCCCTGAACGGCGAAACCGTTGCCGAGGTGGGCGACTATCTCGCCCTTTATACAGGCAGTCTGGAAGCTCCCGAAAGCTACGCCTACTATAAAATTACCGACATGCGCGACGGCGGCAGCAGTGCCATTACCACCTTTACCCTTGTCGAACAGGAAGAAATCGAGGGTGCGTCCCTGTACGAGGTATATGCCGGCGACATTGGCATTACCCGGGAAGCCCTTGACGAGCTGGAAGCCGAGGCAAAAAAGCAGGCCATCGAAAGCGGTTTTGCCGATCAGGCTGCCCATTATTTGGCGGAAGCCCTGCTCCGCGGGGAAGAGCTGGGAGATGCCTTTGCAGGCTATTCCCTTGAGGATATCAAGATCGTGAATACCCGTGGCGGAGACGATCCCTGGTACGACGGCGGCGAGTGGAACCCCGAGGTAGGCGAGGATCAGAGCCTGACCATCGAGGCCGGTGCCATCGAAGCCGGTGTGGGCACGCTGATGGTAGAAGTCGGCAGGGTGGATGTGCATGTGAGCAGCTCCAGAACCCTGGAAGAAATCACTGCCATGAGCCAAGGTCTGCGCTTGGAGCTGGGTCTGACCTTCACCGTGCAGATCGGTACCTATCTTGTGGGCACCGGCTGGGCAGACTGCGTGAGCTTGCAGGTTTCTGCCAGCTTCGTGCAGGAGGTCGCCTTCCGGCCCCTTGCGGAGTTCAGAGAGATCAAGGGAAAAATTCTGGGCTTCATCCCCTATACGAAGGAATATCAGGTCAAGGTCGGCGTAGACATCGGCACCTATGTGGGTGTGGGCGCAACCTTTACCGTCATTTCCGCCGATGACTTCGATTCCGCCTTCCCTTGGGTAGAAGCCATCAAGCAACTGGATCCCAATTACGACCCCGCCTTCCCCAATGTGGATAGCATTGCTCGACAAATTCGGAATATGATGGGCGACGAAACCACCTTCGCTCTGGGTAACGGCGAGGAATCCTTGGTTTCCATCTATCAGGATCTGCTGGAAAAGGAGATCGACTATGTGGAAATTCTGGCGATCCGCTGCCCCGGCTGTCCCATCAAGATTGGCCTGCCCTACAAAATCGGACAGATCACCATCAATTTGGAGCTGGTCATCAGTGCCAAGATGAGTGTCACCGTGGGTATGGCAATGGAGACCCTGAGTGTCAGAAGGTATGAGTTCAATGCCTGGGTCAATATCGTAAAATTCAAGGCGGGCTACAGCACCAACAGCTTCGATCTGCAAACGCCCTACAGCGAGATGAATCTGTATCTCATGGGCAACATCGGTCTGCGCATCGGGCCGCGCATCAGCATCTCCGTTGGTCTTTTGGCCGTTGGTAAGAAGAATAAAGCCCTTGCCAATGCAGGCTTCTCCGTCTACTTTGGCTACACCGTGGATATGTACGGCATCTTCTTCTCCCATTTGCGTGTGGAGGACGGAAGGGTGACCGACGCCTCCCGCTGCATCGGTGCTTTGGAGGCAAAGCACGGTATCTTCTTAGATTTAGACTTCCATTTGGGTGTCATATTCGACATTATTTCCGTGGATATCCACGCTCTTGACCTGACATATAACATTGTAGACAAAAAGGGTCAGCCAAAGGTCTTTGAGGCCACGCAGCGTACCCATGAGGTCAAAATGTGGAACACCACCCCCTATCGAATTGACAACAATCTGCTGACCCTGAACACACTGGTGGTCAAGACAGGCAAGCTGTCGCGGAAGGGTGCGTCCCATCAGGATTTCCATGTGGAGCTGTCTAATCCCCTGTTCCACTATCATGCAAAGGACGGCAGCATCACCGTCACGGATCCCGGCGATTCCATCAAGGAGGTCTGCGAGGTTCGGCTGACCTATAGGGGCTCGGACACCCTTTTCATCGTCACTCCCATTACCATCACCATCCAACTCACATGGGAAAAGACCTGGCCGACTTATTTTGTCCGTTTCTATGGCAGAACCTCTTACTACAATGAAGAATACCACGCGATTACTTGGGATCAACCCGTTGCGGAGTATCGCTTTGTCGCAGGCGAAACCATCACCGGAATCGTACCGCCCGTAAGAGAAATTGCCGGATACGACTTCCTCGGCTGGTATTACATGGATAACAGCCTTGAGGGTGTAAAGAACAACACCCTGTTGTCCGATCTGAACAATTTAGAAGGCTACCTGATGCCCTACAGTGACATCAATATCGCACCTCTTTACAAGGCCAGAGACGATACGCCCTACACCCTGCATTACTATGTTGAAACGGTGGCCGGTACCGGAGCATACGAGCTGTACAAGACAGCCACCCATACGGGCACCACGGACGCTTATGTTCCTGCCTACGGACTCAAGCTGCGCACGGATGAAGACCTTGGCAAAATGGACGGCTTTAAGTTCCGCTACGACCTGCTCCCCATGGATGAAAGCAACCGCATCCTCGGCTATGTAAAGCTGCACGGAGACGGAAGCGGAAGCGGCGACATCTATTTAAGCCGTGAAACCTACGCCGTGTTCTATCACACCAATAACAGTGACTACAAGGGTGTTTCCACGGTACGCACCTCCGGTGTATACGGCGCACCGCTGACCGCAGAGCCCGATTTGAGCGATGTCCCCGGCTGGAGCTTTACAGGCTGGACAGACAGCGAAGGAAATGCAGTGGAAATTCCCGATACCATCCCCAGCGATACGGGTAAGGGTGGTTTTTATCTCGATGGCACCTATTACGCCGGCGGAACCCACTATATTGCCCAGTGGGAGCCCAGCTTTAACTACTACACGGTCAATCACTACCTCAAGAATCCCGATGGTGGCTATGACCTGATCGAAAGCCAGGTCGGCAGTGACAGCAATCCTGCCTACGGCGGCTACACCGGCGATTATATCCCGGTCTCCGACTACATCAAAACCATCGAAGAAGCGCAGCTCAGCCACTATGTCTGCACGACCTCCGACGGCATCGATACCACCCGCATTTCCGGTGTCCCCGGTACGGGTGCCGGAGACAAGCAGCACAACGGTCAGGTTTTGAATCTCTACTATGACCGCGACTACATCCGTGTTTTCTGGGAAAGTGCCGATGGTGAGCTCCTGCAGTATTACCACACGGGTCAGACCATCGTTGCACCCGAGGGCCTGAGAGCGGAGGAAAAGGTCGGTTACATCATCGACGGCTGGAAGAACACGGTCGCAGAGGCCTTCAATGAGACGGAGATCTACCGTGAGGGCGGCGAGCTGAAAATGGGCAAGATGTACAAGCGCTTCGTGCCCAACTACATCCCCGCACAGGACACAAAGTACACCGTCATCCACAAGCGTCCCGCCGCCGGAACCCATGGAGATTACAGCGACGAGAGACTTTGGGAAACCGTGGTAGGCTACGCCACGACGGATTCCATCATAACGGCGGAAGTCAGACACTATGACGGATTTGTTACTCCCAAACCTGAGCAGCTTTACATCAGGGCCGACGGCAGTTCTGAACTCGTCTATGAGTATCGTCGTCAGGATTACGATCTGACTCTGGACTTTAACGGTGGCTGGGAAGTACCCTACGCCCATAACTATTACTATGGAATCCCCTTCAAGCTTCCGTTGAATGTAACCCGTGACGGCTACGAGTTCAAGGGCTGGCTGCTGACTACTGAGGGCTATACTGCGAATATGGATGCGTATTACGGCTATGTGGACGGAAGCTGCCTGACCTCCATGCAGGCACTGACCTTCGTGGCACAGTGGGAGGCTGTCCCCATCCACTACACCGTGGAGCACTATCTGCAAAATTTGGACGGCAGCTACGGCGATCCCCGCATCATCACCCTGACAAGCATGATTGATACTGCGGTAACGGCAGAGCCCTCTGAATTTGTGGGCTTCACCTTCGATGCAGACAATGCCCTGAATGTGACCACAGGTACCATTTCCGACTCCAAGGGCACCATCGTGGATGCCGATGGCAATGTCACCGCACTCAGACTGTATTACAGCAGAAACAGCTACACTGTCACATGGTACGACTATGACGGCAGTGAGCTGGGCAGCGCAGAGGTTCTCTACGGCGCAGAAATCACCCTGCCCGAATTGGCAACGCCCCAGAGAACAGGCTACCGCTTCGCAGGCTGGAAGAATTTCGGCACTATGGGCACCTCGGATGTGCGCTTCTATGCCGCCACCGACGGCACTTGGGAAGCCAACCGCTACACCGTCCGCTTTAACGCCAACGGCGGCACGGGCAGTATGGAGGATCAGAGCTTCGTCTACGGCACCGCTCAGAATTTGAGCGCAAACACCTTCCAATACACCAACCGTAATTTCATGGGCTGGAGCACCACGCCCGACGGCGAGGTGGAATACACCAACAACCAGTCCGTGTCCGATTTGACCGCCGAGGACGGCGCAGTTGTCACCCTGTACGCCGTATGGGAGCTGATGGAGGGCGCAACGGCGCAGTACACCATCGCCCACTACATAGAAACCCTTGCAGGCGGCTATGAAAAGCACAGCGAAACCACAGGCTACGGTCTGATCGAGCAGGAGCGTACCCTGAGTGCTGCCGATGCCATCCGCATTGTGGGATTCAGCTTCGATCCTGATGCCGCCAATGTCCTGACCGCCATCGTCAAGGAGGACGGCAGCACCCTGTTTGAGCTGTATTACAGCAGAAACCGCTACGACCTGACCCTTGACTTCGGTGACGAGCAGATCAAGGTCGCCGTGGAGGACGAGGACTACATCCGACACATCGTCACCAAGGAGGAGGATCCGGTCAGAGCCCGTGCCGATGAAGTCATTTCCGTACGCTACGGCGAGGATCTGAGCGCCTATCTCAGCGACTTGGAAAATGAAATCGGCTACACCTTCGCAGGCTGGGACAACAGCCTCACCACCATGCCCGCCGAGGATATGCTTGTGACGGCCCAGTGGGAGCCCGTGGAAGTCACCGTGACCTTCCATCCCGGCGTGAACTGGTTCTATCCCACAGATGTGGATTTGGATGCCGCCGCTGTCACCATGACCTATCGCTACGGCGAGGAAGTCACCGTCCCCGAGGGACTTGTGGAGCAGTTTATTGCCATGCAGGAAAGCCCCGTGACGGAGGTAGGCTGGGTATTCGGCACCTATCAGGGCAACTATCCCACCCTTGCCCACTTCCCCCTGCTTCTTGTGGAGGGCTATTACTTAGAGCAGCTTGTCCTGCGTGAATACGCTTTGGACGAGGAAGGGAATTATCTCTACGACGAAAACGGCGACTATGTCTACACGGACACCTACGCCATCACCGTCGCTCCCTTCTGGGCAGCGGGCTATGACGAGGTTCACTTTGACGCCAACGGCGGCGAGGGCACGATGGAGTCCATGAAGGTATACGACCAGGGCTACCGCGAGCTGCCTAAGTGCAGCTTCACCCGTGAAGGCTATGTCTTTGTCGGTTGGAACACCGCCTCCGACGGCAGCGGCACCGCCTACGGCATCTACGATTTCTTCTACGGCAAGGGTGGCGATACCACAACCACCCTCTTCGCCCAGTGGGAAAAAATCCAATAAAAAACAGCAAGGGCAAGGCGATTTCTCGCCTTGCCCTTCGTCCTTGTAACATTTAAAACTTTATCCCAACCCGTAGCGCGCGGCATCCTTGACGCGCCTTTGCGCAGAAGTTTTAGTGTTAACATCATAGTAGGGGGCTGTCTCAAAATGAATGAAACAGCCCCGAAAATGAATATTTATTAAATTCTAACTGTAGGGAACGGCCTGTGTGCCGTTCCCTATTGCATATTTTGAGGAATATTCTGTGGAATGACACATAGGTCATTCCCT
>JAZOAV010000075.1:0-1674 GCA_045595645.1 Faecousia sp. | reverse complement strand
CCCTTGTTAGAATCCGTAGGGGTCGATGCCCACATCGACCCGTGCAGGCAGAAATGAAACAAAAATGTTCGTAATGTCGCAAATTCGACCGTATACGGCAGGCTTAGGGCGCCTCGGAGAGGCGTCCCTACGGCGCAATATGCAGGTGCGTAGGCAATAATCGGTGCCACGGGACGATGTGGGCATCGTCCCCTACGACATGGACAGAAGTGCGATAGCCTCTGTAGGGGTCGATGCCCACATCGACCCGTGCAGACAGTGGCGAAAAAACAGATTTTTTAGGAGGAACATCACGATGGCATCAAACGCCTACTTCTATCGCAAAAAAACGATGGTTCACTTCGTTTTATCGATTTTGGTCTTTTTCATTCATTTTCGTGTGTTTTCCGTCTACCGTGAGGATGCTTTGCTGAATGAGGCGTTTCGGCTGTTCTCGCCCTTGACGGAGGTGGCGGTTCCCCTGTTTTTTGCCATTTCCGGCGCACTGTTTTATCGTAACTACAGCCTGTCCGGAACAATAAAAAAATGGAAAAACCGCTTCTTTTCTCTGCTTGTGCCCTATCTGCTTTGGAACAGCATTTGGCTGTGCCTCGCCCTTTTGGGCTACTACACCCCCCTTGGAGCGGTGCTTGGCGGCGTAAAAACTGCCTTTTCCTGGGAAGCGGTCTTTTCCGGCGTTTTCCTGTACGGCTACTTGGAGCCGTTCTGGTTTGTCTGGCAGTTGATCGTGCTGACTCTGTGCTGTCCCTTGATTTATTTGCTTCTGAAGAACAAGTGGGTCGGGCTGTTGGCTATCGCCGGCTTCTATGTTGCCTGCTGTTTGGGCATGGAATTCCCTCCCATTTTCTTCCCCGCCAAGCACAAAATCCTGTTTTATCTCGTAGGTGCTTGGGTCGGCATGCACCATTTTGAGGTATTTTCTGCCCGACGAAGCAAAAAAATTGCCGTGGGCGGCTTCCTTCTCTTCCTTGCTGTCCTCTACGGCGGAGCATGTTTGCCGTCGGAATGGGGTATGTGGCACCAGCTGCCCCTTATGGTCATGGCCTGCGGCGCGTTTTGGCTGGCCTTCGATGCCTTTGAGATGAAAAAAATACCCGCCTTTACAGCGGACAGCTTCCTGATTTATGCCCTCCATTCCTTTGTGGGTGCGGCACTGTCGAAGCTTCTCGGTTTTTTGCCTGTTCCCCTCAACGCCTTGGTCACCTTTCCCTGCACCGTGCTGATCATCTGCGTGTTCGGAAACTTGCTGGGACGCTTCACCCCCAAAATCAAAGGACTTCTGACAGGCCGCTCATAACCAAGGAATCACCGATAACGCCCCATGCCATCGTAATGCGTCGTAGGGGCGAACTGCGTTCGCCCGCGGGCAGGAACTACCGAATTGGTACGGTGTTGGTCACCGTCTGCCGCTTCGCGGTGCGGGCAGGCAGTTCGCCCCTACGAATACTGCGCAGTGTGCATCACTGGGAACGGCACACAGGCCGTTCCCTACGGCGTGATATGCAGGTGCGCAGGCAATGATCCACGCAAAAAGGGGCTGTCTCAAAATGTATATGTAGGGAATGACCTATGTGTCATTCCACAGAATATTCCTCAAAATATGCAATAAGGAACGGCACATGGGCCGTTCCCTACAGTTAGAATTTAATAAATATTCATTTTCGGGGCTGTTTC
>JAZOAV010000074.1:0-4300 GCA_045595645.1 Faecousia sp. | reverse complement strand
CAGCAGGACAGGTGGGAGTATTCGCTGGTCTATGCCTGAGAAACAGTGTAGAGGGAATAGAAATAGCCCTTTTGTGCCATAAGGGCTTCAAAACTGCCCTGCTCGGTGATTTTTCCGTTTCTCATGGTCAGGATACAATCATAGCGCTTGAGCAGCTCAGCATCCAGGTCGTGTGTTACCACAATACGCGTGATGTCCTCCAAATCTAAGATCGCATCGGATACCTGGAAGGCCGTTTGTGCATCCAAAGCCGCCGTTGCCTCATCGACCAAGAGAACTTGGGAGCGCTTCAGCAGGCTGCGTGCGATGGAAATACGCTGCTTTTCGCCGCCGGAGAGCCCACTGCCGTTTTCGCCGCAGGTATAATCTGCACCTCGCTCTGCAATCAGAGCAGACAAGCCCGAAAGGGCAATGGCACGTTCCACCTCTTTTTCGGGAAAGTCGCAGAACATAGTAATATTGTCACGAATGGACGCATTGAAAATAAACACATTTTGCTGCACAACAGAGATGATGTCGTAGAGGGCCGCACTGTCAATTTGCCGCAGTTCATTTTCATCATAGAGAATGTTTCCGGCATAGTCATGGGTCGATGCCATAAGAAGATTCAACAGCGTAGATTTTCCGCTGCCGGATGCACCGACGAGAGCATAGCTCTTCCCCTTTTCAAACTTCGCGCTGATGTTGTTCAGCACAGGTTTATTTTCCTCATAAGAGAAGGAAACAGTTTGCACCTCAATGCCCTTGTTCAGTACAGTGGGCTTGCTTGTTCCCGTTTCTCTCACGTTCTCCGTCAGGGCCTCGGCAGTTTTGCGGAGCAAGGCCTTTGCAGCCTTACGCTCGGCAAGATATCCGGGAATGGTGGAAATCGGGTTGATCAAATAATTCATCATCTGCACGAAAACCATGACCGTACCGGCGGTAATAGCATTGTCTGTCATTGCAAGATAGGCACTAACCAGGAATACTCCGATTTGTGCAACTCCGCCCGTCAGATTTCCTAAGTTATTCACAATAACCACACTTTTTCTCTTATCCTCGCCGGCGCTCACCAAGCTACGGACACTCTTGGCAAAAATGCGGATCATCTGCGCCTCAGCCCGGAAGGATTTGATGACAGAGAAGCCTGTCAGGCTGTCCTTCAGGGTGGACATATAGCTTTCGTTTGCATCGGAGATCTTCTTCTCTGCCTTCGCAACCCGGTTTCCCGCAAGCAGAGAACCTATCAGCGGAAACAGGCAAACACCGATTGCGATGGCGGTTAATAATGGACTGTAAAGCAGCATCATCACGATGGCGGCAACAAACAGCAGACCTTGTGCAATCAGGTTAAAGATCGAGCCCAAATACCCCGTTTCGATGGCGTTTACATCGTTGCTCAATGCGGAAATGTACAAAGCAGAGTTTTCCCCATGAAAGGCGGAGAAATTCTTCTTCGTCAGCTCGGAAAACACATATTCCCGATATTGGCCAATGGCCTTACGGTAAAATCGAGGCCTCGTCCAGTACTCCAAGGTGGAAGCGAGGATCATCACAGCCAACACCCCAAGGGACATCAGAAACAGCTGCAATAGAGTAAACCCGGTATCCACTCCGGACATAATATCCAAGATTTGCTGGACCAACCATGCAATAAAAAGACTTGTACCGACCTCAAGCAGAATCACACTGCAGCCCAAAACCAGGCTGAGCTTATTTTTGCGGTAGAATTGCTTGGTAAAGGGACGAATATCTATTGTGGATTTTTTCATAATTTATCTCCTATCCGGTCTTTTTCGGTCATCTGCTTCCAGGCTCTATGCAGGCATGGGCTGCGGTTTTCCTGGGCGAGCTGCTTTTCAATGGATGCAAGAACGGACTCGCCTAAATCGTCGTAGGTAACCGCATCCTTCTGATCTCCGATACAGCCATTTGAGTAATCAGGCTCAATTCGGGAGTGGCTACCCCTCGTTCCCATTTAGATACGGATGCAAAGGTCACGCCCAAGGCCTCTGCCAAGCGCTCCTGGGTCATGGAATTTGCTTTTCGTAATTTGGTGATATTCTCAGGGAGATTGAACTTCATATTTTGTACCTCCGTTTTGCCTTGTAGCTTTATTATAGCAAAAAACAAACAAGAGGGAAGGCATTATTGGTATAATTGGTTTTGTATTTTTTGAACCTATGGTTCAATCTTGAGCAACTTATGCCTTAGGGAACACAGCGGTCATATGCATTTCATTACCGTGAAGCTCCGCAAAGATCTCGCCGCCCATATTGCGCATGAGCTGGCGGCAAATATAGAGTCCCAAGCCGCTGCCGGGTTGCTTTTCTGCGTTAGAGCCACGCCAAAAGCTCTCAAAAATATGGGGCAGCTCTGTGTCTGAAAGGGTGCAGCCGGTGTTGACGATCTTCACCAGCATACAGCCGTCCTCTTCGGCAAACTCCACGGAAACCTGCTTTCCGTCGCCGTATTTTATGGTATTTTCCAGAATATTTTGCAGCACCTCTTCCGCTCTGTCCAAATCCGTTTTTAACAGACAGTTGGTGTAGGGTGCAACCGTAAACTCCGTTTTGACCAAAGCAAATTTCTCACTGTAATAGCCCACGATGCGTTCCATCAGCTCTGCAAGATATCCTTCGCCGAGCTGCACCTGCAAGCTCAAGAAATCCTCGTTGGAGGCTTGAATGATTTGGGCCACAAAGCCTTCGATCTCATCGGCTTTTGCGTTGATGCTTTCCGCTATTTGAGGCTCCTTCCCGGGATATAAGCCCTTAGACAGCGCCTTCGCATAAAGCTTGATGGCGGAAAGCGGCGTTTTGATGTCGTGGGACAAGGACAGAAGCAGGGTCTTCTTTTCCTTCTGCAAATTCAGCTCTCGCTGCTTCTGCTGCTCCAAATTTTCACGCAATAGGTCTACGCCCCAGACAAAACGACCGAAAAAACGGCTTTTGCTCTCTTGAATTGGAGCGCTCAAATTGCCCTTGGATAGCTCATAGGGAAGCTCTGTCAATCGGTCGAAGGGCTTTAGGATCTTCTGCCGCACATAGAGCAAAACACCCAACAGAACCAAGGCCATTGCCCCAAGGGCAAGGTTCAACGTCAAGAAGCTGTTATTTCCCTTCGGGTGAGCTGTGTAGTCAAAGCGGTAGAGGTCCTGCCCGAGCTGCACAATTTGATAATCGCTTTCCACAGCATAAAAAGCAGCGTCCCCGTTGTATTTCTCTACCTTGGTCACATAGCTGCACTTTGACAGATCCGGGGAATTGTTTCCATTGCTTTCCAGCTCCATGGCAAGGCGGCTGATTTCCACACGGTAGCCTCTGCCTTTTTCCCGATTTTGTGTGGCAGCAAGGAGGAGGTTTGCAGCTACGATCAGCACAAGCAAAAGCACCGTTACCAGAATGAATATCTTTCGGAAGCGTTTCATTGATACTGATACCCCACTCCCCAGACCGTCAGCAGGTGTGTCGGATGCTTAGGGTCTTCCTCGATTTTCTGCCGCAGCCATTTGATATGTACGGTCAAGGTCTGCTGCTCAGAGAAGCTGTCGCTGCCCCAAACCTGGCGGAACAGTGCTTCTTTGCTCATAGGCTTTCCCTTGTTTTCCATCAGCAGCCAAAGCAAATCAAATTCCTTTGCTGTCATGGATAGGGGCTGCCCAGCTTTGCTTGCGCTTCGGGTAATGCGATTTAAGCACAGCTCACCGTCTGTCAATTCGTCGATGGCATAACGGCGCTTAAAAATCCCTCGGATTTTGGCGAGTAAAATATCAATATCATAGGGCTTTTCGATGTAATCATCTGCACCTAACATCAGACCGTTGAGCTTATCGTCCTTTTGGGTCTTTGCGCTGACGATCAGAATGGGGGTATCCCCATATTGCCGCATTTTTGCGCAGACCGCAAACCCGTCCATACCGGGCAGCATAATATCCAGCACCACAAGCTTTGCTCCGTAACGTTCAAACAACTCCAAAGCTTTCTCGCCGCTGTCTGCAAGGGATACGCTGTAGCCCTCCGCGCGCAGAAAGTCGCAAAGAAGCTGAGCAAGCTCCCGATTGTCCTCTACGATCAAAATGTCCAGCATAAATGCCTCCTTACCAACCAAGCTCCATCAGGCGGTTGTTTAAGCCTCGTTCTCTTTCTCTCAGAGAGGTCGTTCTGTCTAAATTATGCTCTGCTTTGATGGTTCCGTCAACCAAATACAGCACTTTATCGCAACGTGAGGCAACTTTGATATCATGGGCTACAAGCAGAATCGTCATTCCCTCTGCATGGACCTTTTCCAGCTCATTCATGACCTCGTCGGAAGCCGTGCG
>JAZOAV010000073.1:0-4205 GCA_045595645.1 Faecousia sp. | reverse complement strand
ATACGCAGGCCGTGGTCCAGCTCCTGCTTACGGATTCGCAGGTTCTTGGGGGTGACCTCCAACAGCTCGTCGTCTGCAAGGAATTCCAGACACTGCTCCAAGGAGAACACACGGGGCGTGGTCAGACGCAGAGCTTCGTCGGAGCCGCTGGCGCGCATATTGGTGAGCTGCTTTTTCTTGCACACATTGACGGTCATATCCTCGTTGCGGGAGCAAATGCCCACCACCATGCCGGCGTAGACATCCGTGCCCGCGCCGATGAAGAGTTGTCCACGCTCCTGGGCGTTAAACAGGCCGTAGGTGCAAGCCTCGCCCGTTTCAAAGGCGATGAGGGAGCCCATCTTGCGGCGTTCGATTTCGCCCTTCATGGGGGCGTAATCTGCCAGTACGGAGGACATAATGCCTTCGCCACGGGTATCGGTCAAAAATTCGTTCCGATAGCCGAACAGACCACGGGAGGGAACCATAAATTCCAGACGATAGCGGCTTCCCATGGGAGTCATGGAGAGAAGGTCGGCCTTGCGGCGGCCCATCTTTTCGATGACACTGCCCATAGATTCCTCGGGCACATCGGCGATCATACGCTCAATGGGCTCGCAAACCTTTCCGTCGATGACCTTGGTGAGCACACGGGGGGTGCTGACCTGGAATTCGTAGCCCTCACGGCGCATGGTTTCGATCAAAATGGAGATGTGCACCTCGCCGCGGCCCGCCACATTGAAGGCATCCGTGCCCTGCTCCGTCACATGGAGGGACACATCCTTCAAAAGCTCCTTCATCAGACGGTCACGCAGATTACGGGAGGTGACATATTTGCCCTCCTTGCCTGCAAAGGGGCTGTCGTTAACGGAGAAGGTCATTTCGATGGTGGGGTCGGAGATCTTCACAAAGGGCAGGGGCTCCACTGCATCCATAGCGCAGATGGTGCGGCCGATGGTGATATCCGCCATGCCGGAGAAGGCAACGATCTCGCCGGCGGAGGCCTCCGTGATGGGCTTCTTGCCCAGGCCGTCAAACTCATAGAGGGCGACGACCTTGCCCTTGGCCTTGTCCTCGGGGTTGTGATAGTTGCAGATCATAACCTCCTGATTCTGACGGATGGTGCCACGCTCAATGCGGCCGATGGCAATACGGCCCACATATTCGTTATAGTCGATGGAGGAAACCAGCATTTGCAGGGGAGCCTCCACCTCGCCGCCGGGGGCGGGGATATAGTCGATGATGGTCTGGAACAGAGGATCCAGATTCACGCCCACCTCGTTGGGAGAGTAGGCGGCAATGCCCTGACGGGCAGAGCAGAACAGGGTGGGAGAGGCAAACTGCTCGTCCGTTGCGTTCAGATCCAGCAGAAGCTCCAAAACCTCGTCCATGACTTCTTCAATGCGGGCATCCAGACGGTCGATTTTGTTGACCACCACAATGACCTTGTGACCCAGCTCCAAAGCCTTGCCCAAGACAAAGCGGGTCTGAGGCATGGGGCCCTCGGCGGCATCCACCAAGAGGATAACGCCGTTGACCATCTTCAAAATGCGCTCCACTTCGCCGCCGAAATCGGCGTGGCCCGGGGTATCCACAATGTTGATTTTGGTGCCTTTATAGTTGACGGCGGTGTTCTTGGCAAGAATGGTAATGCCACGCTCCCGCTCCAGGTCGCCCGAGTCCATAACCCGGTCCACGACCGCCTGATTTTCCCGATAGATACCGCCCTGCTTCAGCATTTCGTCAACCAGTGTGGTCTTGCCGTGGTCAACATGGGCGATGATAGCAATATTCCGAATATTTTTCTGTTCGGCCATAGGATTTCTTCCCTTTCCTCAAACAATTTCGTAACTGAATAAATATATCATATAGTTTCCATTTTTGCAAGAAAAAAGTCAATTTTTTATACTTTTTCGCTGTTGAGCAGGGCTTCTTGCCGATGGTGGTAGGACAAGAGCAGACCAATCCAGCCGATGGGAGCCAAAATCAAGCCCGCGATACAGGGGATACGCACCCACAGTCCCGTCATGCGCAAGCCGCACAGTGCCAAAATCAGGGAGAGCATCAACAGCCCGGCACCCAACAGCCAAAGCATGCCGCAGATCCGACGAAACCGACGGATTTTTTCTCCCGCAATATAGTTGGGATGTGCCGTTTTCAGCCGTCGTTCCCAACGACTGCACGCCAGCAGGCTGATACATTCCAGTGCCAATGCCACATAGATTGCCTCCTTGCCCACCGTTGTATGAATACCGAAGCCAATCAAAACACACATTACAATGATATTTCCCAATCCGCCGAAGGCCAGACAGACGGGAATCAAAACGCTCCAATTTCGTTTTTTCAAGGCGGTTCCTCCTTGCTAATCACAATTTGCCCTTCGCAGGGTCGGCTCTCCCGCCCCCAAAATTTATTCTTTATTCTCTATTCTTTATTATTTATTCTTTTTTGCAGGCACTATAAACCTGTGCCATGTCGGTTGTGCGAATCCACTATCGTTGTGCTCCGCACTTGTCCCCCTTTCAAAGGGGGTTGCCGGTTCAGGCACTATCTAAGAAGATATGAATTGACACTTCGTGTCATGAATTGATGCTGATGCATCATGATTTCTCGCTTCGCTCCATGAATTGAATTGCAGCCTTATGCGCCGCAGCGCAATTCATGGCGCAGCCAATTCATGATTGCTTGCAATCAATTCATGCTGCCGTAAGGCTGCAATTCATTTTCCCAACCCCCCGTACCCCCCTTCAAAGGGGGGCTTGGTACGGCAGAAATTTTAGATCAGGGTTGGCACAGCTTGCAGGGCGCAAAGCCCTGTTGCAGTGCATATTCCCGCAGATATGCCGAAAATTCGTGGGCTGCGAAGTTCTTGCAGTCCAAACGATGGAAGAGCCCGTCCTCCTCTTGGTTCACGAATACGACCAACTCAGATGATACTTCGATTTTTTGTTGCAAATGCGCCAATTCTTTTTGGGTATCGGTCAGCTCCGTTTCCAGCCCTTCCAAAAGCTCCTGCAACTGTGCCGTATCCTGCTCCGCTTGGGTAAGACTATCTCTTAACATTGCAATTTCGTCCTGCAATCTTTCATTTTGCAGGTTGATCCGTCCCAGTTCTGCTTCGTTGTTCAGCCAGTTGGTAAAAAACCAGCCTCCTTGCAGCAGCAGTGCTGCGCTAAGCAGGATCAAAAGCACCGTGGAAAGAATCCAACGCCAAGGGCGTTTTTTTCTCTCCTTTTTCGCCTCGGGGCGTTTGGGTACAGGATTCGTCCGCCGATTGGGCAGCGTATATTTTATAGGTAAATAAGGCGAATTCTCCAGAGGCTTCCCCACCCGCTCGGTGCAGCCGTCACAAAAGCTCCGTTCCTCTTGAGTTTTCGCGCCACAGCGCAAGCAATACATGAGATACACCTCCATTTTCTCATTTTACAACAGAAATCCCTATCTGTAAAGGGGAAAACGCAACTTGACGAGGGGAAAATTTTTTGGTAAAATAAAAGGACGACAGTTCGAAACCATCCTGTCGAAAAACAAAACTATGGAGAAGTAAACATGAAAAAAAGTACCCGAACCCTGACCCACGGGGCTGTCCTTGCCGCTGCTTATGTGGTGTTCAGCCTGCTGCAAAACCTGATTTTTCCCAACAGTGCTTCTATGGCCATCCAATGTCGGGTGTCCGAGGCTCTGTGCGTGCTGGCAATTTTCAGCCCGACAGCCATTCCCGGTCTGAGTCTGGGATGTCTGCTGTTCAACCTGCTCAGTGCCGCCACCCTGCCGCTGGACTGGTTCATCGGCACCGCCGCCACCGTGTTGGCGACCATGGGAATGTACTATTTCCGCAAGCTGCGCATCGGAAAATTCCCCCTGCTGTCCCTTCTCATGCCTGCTCTGGCCAACGGCCTTTTGGTGGGCTTCGAGCTGACGGTTTATATTCAGGGCAGCAGCTTTTGGTTCAACGCTGTCTGTATCGCCGCAGGCGAGCTGATCGTTCTGCTGACTCTGGGCACAGTCCTGTATTTCGCCCTGCGCCCCTTGCAGAATCGTCTTTTTGAAAAAAACGAAAATAATGCTTGACAAATGCAGGAATCGGCGTTATAATGATTCCTGCAAATGCGGGTGTAGCTCATCCGGTAGAGCGCCACCTTGCCAAGGTGGAGGTAGCGAGTTCGAGCCTCGTCACCCGCTCCAGAAAAAATGGATTAGGAACGCATAGCGTTCCTAATTTCATA
>JAZOAV010000072.1:0-3156 GCA_045595645.1 Faecousia sp. | reverse complement strand
GCCCGCGGGCGAACACAGACCGCCCCTACGGAGATAGAACAAAGAAAGAAGGAGATTCCCATGAAAACCAAGCTTTTAGCAATTCTTCTCATATTGGCAATTCTGTTGCCCATGATTCCTGCGGTTTATGCCGCACCGACTGCTAAGGAAGCGGTCAGCCTGAATGCTGACTACCGCTACACCCTCACGGGACTTCCCTACGGCTCCATCGTGCAGAATTTCTTTATTGACGACTCCACCCTGTACATCACCCAGCACGGCGGCAGCGGCATCACCTATCTGTCCCGTTTGCTGATTCAGGGAGACAAGGCGGTTTATCAGGATCACATGACCCTGAACAACTGCGGCAGAGGCGAATCCCTTGCCGGCTATTATTACAATAACAAGCTGTACTTCTACTTAGGCTGTAAAATTGACACGGCAGATACCACCAACTTTTCCACCCAAGTCGCCCGTGTGCCTTACGAAGCAGGCAAAACCTACACATACACCCAGTTAAACCGCTTCGACCACCTGAATTACGCCACCACGGACGGCTCTCGTCTGGGAACGCTGTACCGCAACAATGTCTGCGCCAACAGCCAGTACACCATTTTCCGCGTGCAGACCTCTGAGGGCACTGTGACCTACGCCTGTTATGACACCAAGGGCCTGAACGAGCTGTTGGATGCCAGTCAATCCGTTGACCTCTCCAAGGATGCACCCCGTGCCAAGATCATCTACTCCCTCACCCAATCCGGCTCTGATCAGATCGTCCGTCCCCACGGCTCTTTTCAGGGCGTGGAGCTGTTAGACAAGAACGCGATTTTTACCTGCGGCGGTGCAGGCGATGTGGCGCCTAAGATCGGCAAGCTGAACAACTCGGGCAAATATCTCTGCGAAGCTACCATTGCCAATGTGGGCACAGCGTCTATCAACGGTCTGCAATGTCTGAACGGAAAGCTGTACTTTGCCATCGAGGGCACTTCCGGCACGGACGGACAGATGATCTATTCCATCGATTTGATGCACATGGGCTCTCTCGTATCTGTAAGCGACAGCGCGGGCGTTCCCACCCTGCATCAGCTTCCCTGTGTCAACCCCGATGCAGATAAGAATGATTATCAGCAAAATATGTCCTATGTTATCCGCACGGGGCAGGGCAAGACCATCGTCATTGACGGCGGCTGGAGCGAATATGACGGAGCATACATGTTCTCCTATTTACAAAAAATCACAGGACAGACCAATCCCCACATAGACGCCTGGTTCCTTTCCCATCCTCACGGAGACCATTACGGCGTGTTATTGGAGTTTGCCAACAAGTATTCCTCCCAAGTGACCGTAGATGCCTTCTATCACCGTATGCCCACTGACGAAGAATGCGACAAATATTTTTATAACGCCAATCCCACCAAGATCAAAAACGCGGTGGCAAATATTCTGAACAAGGCCGGCATGCTGAAAGACCGCCAGGGCAATGCCACCCGAATCGTGAGCGTGAATCCTGTTCACAGCGGAAAATGCAACTCCTCCTTTGATTTTGACGATGTACATTTTGACATTTTAATGACCGTAGACGATCTGTTCTGGGGCTGTGACAACATCACCACCAAGTATTCCGGAACAAAGGCAAACGCAGGCAACAACTACACCAACGAAACCATTGCCCAGCTCACTGCCGACAACCTGAACAATTCCAGCGTGATCTTCCGTGTGACCATGGGCGGCAAAACCATCCTGTTCCTTGGGGATGCGGCGCAGTCGGCAGGCATTATGCTCAAACGCTACCACGATGCCAACAAGTCCGATAACAGCAAGTATTTCAGCCTGAAAAGCGACATCGTGCAGATCGCCCATCACGGCACCAATAATGTACAGCAGGTGGTCTATCAGGCCATCGATCCCGACATTGCCCTTTGGCCCACGCCCAAGTGGGACTATGCGGCAACCGCCGATTACAGCATCACCCAGTATTACACAAGACAGTGGATGACCGCCCTTGGCGTTGTGGACTATGTATCTGGCTACGGCCCGCAGGTTCTCTACTTCCCCACCTACCGCACCAACGCCTATGTGGACATTCCCGACAAGCTCCGTCCCTATGTCTTCGATGCAGACTATTATGCTCAGCGATACCCCGACCTTATGGCCGCCTACGGCACGGACGAGAATAAGCTGTATCAGCATTTCATTGAATACGGCATTGAAGAAGGCCGCTGTGCAAGCCCCTTCTTTGACATTTCCTTCTATTTAAATCAAAATGACTACAATCTTCGCTATGTCCTGCACGGAGACTATACCCGCGCTTTCAACCACTTCATCAGCAACATGGAAAGTGCTTCGGAGTTTACCAACTACCCGAAACAGCTCTCTCCCATCTTCGACACGGGCTACTATGCAAAAGCCTACCCCGAACTTGCAGAACAGGGCATGGACACAGAGTTTGAGCTGTTGGAGCATTTTGTTGCGGTAGGTTATCCCGAGCATTGGCTCGCGACAGATACCGTGATCTCCACGGACGGCACATTCTATCATCAGACCTGCAATATTCAGCAGGCGCAAGAGCCTGCCTGCACGCAGGAGGGCTACACCCGAAGCAGTGCTTGTGTGACCTGCGGACAGGTTTTGGAAGAAGCACAGTCGATTCCTTCCACGGGCCACGACTACAGCTATGCCGATAACGGCGACGGCACTCATACAGAAGCCTGCAGTCATTGCGACAGCACGGCGACAAGCACCCACCAATTTGCAGAGGGGAGCTGTATCTGCGGTGCATTGGAATCCGTCGAAACCATCGTAGACGAAACGATTCCGATTTATCACACGCTGAATTTGGCAAGCGATATTGCCATTACCTTCGCCGTTCCCACGACCTCTCTTTCTGCCTATGACAGCTACTATTTGGAGTGCATCCTGCCTGAATATGAGGGCAACGCCCAAATCGGCACGAGCACCGTACAAATTGACCCTGTTGTGAACGGAAGCTACTACTATTTCACCTTGACAGGCATTACCGCCGTGCGCATGGGTGACATGGTCGATGCAGTTCTGCACATGACCAAGGGCGGCGCACAGTATATTTCCAAGACCGACAGCTACAGCGTTGCCACTTACGCCTACGCTATGCTGAACACCAGCAGCGACAGCTATATGCTGACCCTTTGCGCAGACCTG
>JAZOAV010000071.1:0-8256 GCA_045595645.1 Faecousia sp. | reverse complement strand
CTGCTATCATGCAGTTTAGTGCCCGTATCAAAAACAATGTTCTCAAACGATGTGTTGCTTCTGCAATGATTGCTTTTATTGTTTTTATGGTAATTGGCAGACTTGTTTCGGGTGTACATTGGTTTACCGATATTATCGGTGGTGCTTTGCTCAGTACAGGACTTGTTCTGCTGTATCGTGCTATTGTTAGGGAAACTCTGAACAAATAGCCATCGGCACTCAGCGGATCTTTTGTCCCAGCTTTTAGGTTTGAAAAACTTGAAATACACAAATGCAAAAGCACCCTAAGACCTGTGTGGTCATAGGGTGCTGCATTTTATTCAGGAAATTATTCGGGTTTGTCGGGCATTACGATTGCGGCAATGATGTAAGCCAAAAGGCCGCAGCCTGCAAAAACTGCCGCTAAAACCCAGATGAGACGGATTACGGTCGAGTCTATATTCAAATACTCGGCAATTCCGCCGCAAACGCCACAAATCTTTTCGTCAGTCTTGGACTTATAAAGTTTCTTTTCCATAATGACAGCCTTATATCATCAATCCAGTGGCTTCATTGTGGGGAACAGCAGGACATCGCGGATGGAGGCAGAGTCGGTTAGGAGCATGACCAGACGGTCGATACCGAAGCCAAGGCCGCCTGTGGGAGGCAGGCCGTATTCCAGAGCGGTGACATAGTCATAGTCCACCTGTGCCTTGCTCTTGGGATCGAGCTTTCTGCGTTCAGCCACCTGTCGCTCGAAACGCTCCTTTTGGTCGATGGGGTCGTTCAGCTCGCTAAAGGCGTTGCCAAATTCGGTCGCATTGATGAAATATTCAAAGCGTTCGGTAAAGGCGGGATCGGAGGGCTTGCGCTTTGCCAACGGGCTGTTCTCCACGGGGTAATCGTAAATAAAGGTGGGCTGAATCAGATTTTCTTCTACGAAGGCATCGAAGAATTCGACCAAAATCGCACCCTTGGTGGGCACCTCTGGCAGAGCGACATGACGCTCCTTGGCGATAGCGATGGCTTCCTCGTCAGACTTAATTTCTGCAAAGTCTACGCCGGAATACTTCTTAACCGCTTCTACCATGGTCAGGCGCTCCCAACGGCTCAGGTCGATTTCGTGCCCCTGATAGGTAATTTGCAGGGTGCCGCAGACCTTCTGCGCTACGGTCTTCATCATATCCTCTACCAGATCCATCATGCCGTGGTAGTCCGTATAGGCCTGATACAGCTCGATGGTGGTAAATTCGGGGTTGTGCTTGGGATCCATACCCTCATTACGGAAAATTCTGCCAACCTCATAGACACGATCCATGCCGCCGACCACCAAACGCTTCAGGTAAAGCTCTGTTTCAATGCGCAGAACCATATCCATATCCAGCGTGTTGTGATGGGTCAGGAAGGGGCGTGCAGAAGCACCGATCTCAAAGGGGGTCAGAATGGGGGTGTCAACTTCAAGGTAGCCCTTGCTGTCCAAATAGTGCCGCAGCTCACGCAGAATCAGGCTGCGCTTGACAAAGGTATCCTTGACCTCGGGATTGACGATCAGATCTACATAGCGCTGACGGTAGCGGGTCTCCACATTGGTCAAGCCATGGAACTTATCGGGCAGAGGCAGCAGAGACTTTGCCAGCAGTGTAACCTCATGGGCTCGCACAGAGATCTCGCCTCTCTGAGTACGGAACACATCACCCTTTACACCGACAATGTCACCGATATCCAGCTTGCGGCAGGACTCAAAATTGCTCTGCTCCATCTCGTCAAACTTGAGATAGATCTGAATTCTGCCCTCACTGTCCTGCAAGTCGCAGAACATGACCTTGCCCATGCCGCGCTTTGACATGAGACGACCGGCAATGGCCACATTTTGTCCTTCCATTTCCTCGAAACGGTTTTTGATTTCGGTGGAATTGGTAGAAAAATCAAACTTGGTATTCTCGAAGGGGTTCTTGCCTTCTTGCTGAAGCTGCTCTAACTTTTCCCGGCGAATCTTCACCTGATCAAGCAGAGACATCTCCTCCTGGGGTACAAACTTTGCCATAGTGTGCCTCCTTTATCTCTCTACTGCGAGAATTTCAAAGCGAACAGGGCCCATGGGGGATTCATATTCCACCACATCACCGATGCGCTTGCCCAGCATGGCCTTGCCAAAGGGAGAGTCATCGGAGATACGGGCTTCCATGGGATTGGCCTCCTGAGAACCGACAATGACATAGACATCCGTTTCGTCGAATTCCACATCCCGCACCTTTACCGTGCAGCCCAAGCCCACGATGCCAAGCATATCCTCCTCTGCGCTCTCGTCAAAAACAACAGCATGAGTCAGGATGTTTTCGACTTCGGCAATGCGGCCATAGAGCTTCGCCTGTTCATTCTTAGCTTCATCGTATTCGCTGTTTTCGGAGAGGTCGCCAAAGGAACGAGCCTCTTTGATCATTTCTGCAACCTCTTTTTCACGGGTGGTTTTCAGATAATGCAGCTCTGCTTCCAGTTCTTTCAAGCGTTCACGGGTGAGTTTGAATTCTTTTGCCATGCCAAGTTCCTCCAAATGATTTTGTTCAAAGTATTATATAAGATTCCGAGCCAACTGTCAAGTGTTATTCTGCGACAGCCTCCAAAGCGGCTTGTAATTGGGCATCGTCCTCCGGTTCTACGGTTTCATAATACAGAGCCATATAGGTTTCGTCGTCCACATCAAGGATGACATCCGGCGTTACGCCCACGCCTTCAAGGTTCTTGCCCTTGGGAGTGCTGTAATGTCCCGTGGAAACAGCCACGGCAGAGCCGTCACTGAGCCGGAAGGTCTGCTGATAGTTGCCTTTGCCTACGGTTTGGTTGCCAACTACGGTTGCCCAGTCGTATTCCTGCAGGGCTGCGGCAAAGAATTCCGCAGCGGAATAGCTGTCCTCGTTGACGAGCACGGCCATGGGAATATCCAGGAAGGTGGCTCCATCGGATTCGTCCAGTGCTTCCTTGCCCTGGTAGTCCACGGAGCGGAACAAAATGCCTTCGGGCAGCAGGTAGTCCAGCAGCTCTACCAACTCGGACTTCCGTCCGCCGGGATTGAAGCGTACATCAAATACCAGTGCCGTTGCGCCTTGTGCCAGCAGTGCTTCGATAGCTTCGATGCTGCGCTCGGCACAGTGGGCCTGAAAATCAGCGATTTTGATATAGCCGACACTGTCGAGCATCTTGTAGGTCACGACCTCATACTCGATCACAGCGCGGGTGATGCTCATAGAAAGCTCCTGGCCGTCACGCAGGATGGTCAGATTGACCTGCGTGCCTGCTTCGCCGCGAATTTTGTCCTTGACGCCCTCAATGCCCAGCTCCAGAGAGCTTACCCCTTCGACCTCCAAAATGATATCGTTGGGCAAAATCCCGCCTGTGAAGGCAGGGCCGTTTTTATTGACCTCTAAAATGGTGAAGCCGGGGTCGTCCTCATTGACGAGCTGCACTGTTACGCCGATGCCCACATATTCGTTGTTGCTGTCTTCCATGTAGGAAGCATATTCCTCAGCACTGATATAATAGCTCCAACGGTCGCCGGTAGCCTGAATTGCAGCTTGCGCCAGATAATCCCCCAGTTCTTCCGTGGTGTAGCCATCCACATAGACCTCGCTCAGCAGGTCTACGATTTCAGCCAGCTTTTTCTCATAGTCTGTCTTCTTTGTGCTTTCGGAATCCTCGGGCATAAACTGCGGCAAACAGCCGGTCAGCAGCGTCAAAAGCAGACAAAAACATCCAAACAATGCAGCATATCGTTTCATAGCATTCTCCTTGGCTTATATAGTCGTGTAGGCTGCGTTAAAAAACGCAGCCTTGGTTGTAATTTCACACGAGTCCGCCTTATGGCAGACGGATATAGTTCATGGGATTGACCGAAGAACCGTTGTAATAGATGGTGAAATGCAGGTGGGGTCCGGTGGAATAGCCAGTAGAGCCCACATATCCAATGATCTCACCTCGCTGCACATAATCGCCTTCACTGACCGTATAGTGGGTCATGTGGCCGTAGAGAGAGGAGAACCCATCCAAATGGTTCACCACTACATAATAGCCGTAGGCATAATTATATGTAGCCGTGGTAACAGTACCGCTCTTGGTGGCGTAAATGGGCGTGCCCTGTCCGGCTGCCAAATCGACGCCATTGTGGAAGGAATAGTTACCGGTAATGGGGTGGACGCGGTAGCCATAGGCACTGGTGAGCATGGTGCAGTATTGCAGCGGGAAGTAAAATCCCTCGCCACTGGCAGGAGGCGCAATGGTACTGCTGCCACCGTTATTGCTGGGCTTGTTTTGTTCTTCTTCCTTTTTCTTCTGCTCTTCCAACCAAATCTGATACAGAAGCTCCGTACGCTCAGCTTCCAGCTCGGCGATCTGGTTGCTCAGCTCGGCTTCCTGCTGTTCGTACTTTTCACATTCCTCAATGAGCTGTTGTTTATTAGCATTCAGCTCGGACAAAAGGCGGTCGGATTCGGCACGCTTTGCAGCCAAAGCAGTTTCGCTTTCGGCAAGCTCGGCCTTTTTCAGCTCGATTTGTACCTTTTCCTGTGCCAGCTCGTCCTTTGCCTGCAAAACCTCGGCGGCTAAAGCACGCACATTGTCCAGCATACGCTGGTCAGCCCGTGCGATCTCCTCGATCATAACCCGACAGTTGAGCATATCGGCAAAGCTCTTGGCTTGCAGCAGAACCTCCCACACGGAAACATTGCCCCGTTCCTGCATGGAACGCATCCGAATGCGATAACGCTCCAGCATATTAGCCTGCTCCGTGCGCAGCTCGTCCAGCTCTACCTGCTTTTCTGCAATAAGCAGATTGAAGGCATGGATTTGGTCATTGACGATCTCCACTTCCTTGCGGGTCAGCTCGATGTCCATATCTACCTGAGCCTTCTGTTCTACGATGGTTAAGGTTTTGTTTCTGTTTGCGTCAATCTGCTTTTCCAGAGCCTCTCGCTCCTCTGCCAAAAGATCAGAGGCGGCTTCCAGATCTTCGATCTCGTCCTCGATTTCGCTGACACTTTTGGCAGCCTGGGCGAACATCATCACAATGCCCAGCAAAAGAGAGACGATCAACAGCCCTGCAATCACAGATATAATGACACGGCGGTATTTGTACATGGTATTCCTCCTTTGGGAAAGTAGAACTATACCTTCAAGAATCTACGGATGGACATTAAGCTGCCGAAGATGCCGATGAAGAAGCCCGCAACGCCACAGAAGATGGCAAGGGGAATCATAAAGACATCAAAAGCCTGGAACTCCATAAATTGTGCGTTGGTGCTAAGGATGGCTCTGCAGAGTATTTCGTACAGACCCCATTCAATAAAGAAGGAGAATGCGGAGCCGAACAGACCCAGCAGGAAGCCTTCCATGAGGAAGGGCAGCTGAATGAAGCCGTTGGTGGCACCGACCATCTTCATAATGGCGATTTCCTCCTTGCGGTCCATCATAGCTAACTTAATGGTGTTGGAGATGATCAACAGGGAAACCATCAGCAATACGGCTGCGATACCCGCTGTCGCCACATAGAGAACGGAACGCATGGTCACCAGAGAATTGGCAGTGTTTTCATCCACATTGACCTCGGCAATGCCTGCGATGGCGGCGATTTCATCCTTTGTTTCCGACAGCAGGCTGATATCTTCCAGATTCACAATGAACTGGTGGCGCATAAAGCCTGCCTCAAGTCCTTCAAAAAGATCCTTGTCATAGTCCTGTATATAGTCCCGCAAGGAGTCTTCATTGGAGCGGAATCTGGCATCCCGCACATTTTCGATCAAATTGATTTGAGAACCAAGATGCTTGGCCTCCTGCTCGGAGAGAGATTCCTCCACAACCACAAGCATTTCCATATCCTGTTGCAGCTCAGCAACCATATGATCCAAATTGAAGCAAATCAGCAGGAAACTGTTGACAATGACCAGACTGGCCACGGTGATACACACGGCGGCAAAGGACATAAAACCATGCTTGAAGGTGGATTTAAAGCCCTGCCCCAGCAGATAAAAGAAATTATTATGCTTCTTCATCATTCGTACCCATCCATTCCGTCCCGAATGACCTTGCCCTCGTCAATGGCAATGACACGCTTGGTAAAGCGATCCACAAGGCCCTTTTCGTGTGTGACGACCATGACCGTCGTACCCAAAGCGTTGATCTGCTCCAAAAGAAGCATAATTTCAAAGGAGCGAGCCGGGTCCAGATTGCCCGTTGGCTCGTCGGCAATGATCATCGTGGGATTATTGACCAGTGCCCGTGCGATAGCTACACGCTGCTGCTCGCCGCCGGACAGCTCACTGGGCAGACGGCGGTGCTTGTTTTCCAAGCCCACAAGCTCCAGCACATAGGGCACACGCTTCTTGATTTCCTTGGGATGGGCACCTACCACACGCATGGCAAAGGCCACATTTTCATACACCGTCTTGTTTTCAATCAGGCGGAAATCCTGGAAGATAACGCCTAAGGTGCGGCGCAGATGAGGCACACGAGAGCGGCGGATGGTTTCCAGCTTATAGCCGTTGACCAAAACAGAGCCGCTGGTAGGCTTCAGCTCCGCCGTCAGGAGCTTGATAATGGTGGATTTGCCCGAACCGGACTGACCCACAAGGAATACAAATTCCCCGTCATCAATGTGCATATTGATGCCGTTGAGGGCGTGGGTGCCCGCTTTATAGGTTTTGGTTACTTCAACTAAGTCTATCATATAAAACCTCAGTACATACGACTCTCGCGGGAGGCGAGATATTTCTTGACCATCAGGGCAACCTTGAAGATGATGGCATCGTCAAATTCCCGCAGATCCAAACCTGTCAGCTTCTTGATCTTTTCCAGACGGTAGACCAAGGTGTTGCGGTGGACAAAGAGCTTGCGGGAGGTCTCGGAAACATTCAGGCTGTTCTCGAAGAACATATTGATGGTGAACAGGGTTTCCTGATCCAGAGATTCAATGGAATTCTTCTTGAATACCTCGGAGAGGAAAATTTCACACAGGGTCGTGGGAAGCTGATAAATCAGACGGCCAATACCCAAATTCTCGTAATTGATCACGGTCTTGTCTGCCTCGAAGATCTTGCCGACCTCGATTGCCACCTGTGCTTCCTTATAGGAATCGGCCAGCTCACGCAGATGCTCGGAGATGGTGCCGATGCCGATGGTGGTACGGGCAAACAGCTCGGTTTTCAGCTTGTCTTCGATGCCTCTGGCCATGTTCGTCAAATCGTCGCCGCTGGTTTCCGGCGAGACATGAAGCACTACGGCGATGTCCGACTCGTTGATGCTGATTACAAAATCCTGAGAATCTTCGCCATAGATGGTCTGCAACAGCTCCACTACCGCCACATCGGCGCGACCGCGCTGGCGCACCAGGAACACGGCGCGGGGCAGCTCCGTCTGGAAATGCAGCTCCTTGGCGCGTATGTAGATATCTCCGGGAAGAATGTTATCGGTGATAATGTTCTTCACAAAGGAGCTCTTGTCATGCTTTTCCTCATAATAAACCTTGGTACAGTTCAGAGAAACCTGCAGCATCCGGCAGATGGTTGCGCTTTCCTCATCAGCACCGCAGACAAAGGCGATGAAGCCGAAGGCAGCATTCCAGCCCTTGAGTGCGAGGAAACTCCTGCCGTCCACTGTCACAAGTGTATCGGGCGTTGCGGCAACGGCAATCGCTGCCTCAGTGCAGCGGTCCCCTACCAGAGAAAGCTCACTGGCAGCAATAACGACACCCTCTGCGTCCAATACACCAACAACCTTTTGCGAAGCCAGACCAAGCTGCTCCACTACATTCTGAAAAATACGACTGGACATATGCCTGCCTCCTTACAATTTCGGAAAAATGCCGATATTCGGCAAATTTCTTAGACATATCATACCGCATTTTTCGCCAGATTGCAAGTACCTTTATACATTTTATTTCAAAAATCAGTGATTTTTTTATGAAATATTGATATTTTTTCGTGAATATGGCTAAATCACTCTGCTGTTTTTTGACATTATCCTTCAGGGCTTGCTCGTTGTGCCTTCGTCAAAATTCACAGGCAGGGCTTGTCTCAGTTCTTCTTCTGTCACTTTACGATACATACCGACAGGAAGCGTTCCAAGGGTCAGACCGCCTTCGGCAATGCGCCGCAGATAGGTCACGGGCTTTCCGCAGGAGGCCAGCATTCTGCGCACCTGATGGTACTTCCCTTCCCGCACACGCACAAGAGACTTCCCTGCTCCCTGCGGTTCCAAAACGGCAGGTAGGCAGCGGGTTCCGTCCCGCAGGAC
>JAZOAV010000070.1:0-3808 GCA_045595645.1 Faecousia sp. | reverse complement strand
TAGGGGTCGATGCCCACATCGACCCGCTTAGGCACTGCCGATAATCGCCGCACCTTTAATGGAATCCGTAGGGGCGTCTCTCCCGAGACGCCCCTACGGCGGGGTAGGCAAGTGCGGCGGAAAAAACACTTGACAAGTGTTTGATTTTGTGTTATAAGTGTATTAGTTGATTTAATACAGTTGAAACAGAGGAAGGAGGAAGGCCCTTGATTTCGTTGAATTACCGTGACGCGCGGCCTATCTACGAGCAGCTCAAGGAGCGGCTGCGGCAGCTTATTTTGTCGGGTGCCATCCGTGAGGGGGAGCGTCTGCCCTCCGTGCGGGAGCTGGCGGCGGAGCTTGCCATCAACCCAAACACCATCATGCGTGCCTACCGTGAGCTGGAGGCAGAGGGGTTTGTCTACTCCGTGCAGGGCAAGGGAACCTTTGCAGGCCGTTTGAGCGAGGTAGACACAGGCAGAAAGCAGCTTTTGCTGCAAAAATTCCGAGACAGTGCCAAGGAGCTGTTGCAGTTAGGCGTCAGCGCGGAGGAATTGTCCCAAATTTTGCAAGAGGAGGCGAAACCCAATGATTGAGGTTCGTAATTTGACAAAACATTTTGGCGACTTCTGCGCCTTGGATGATTTACAGCTTCATGTCCCCAAGGGTGCGGTGTATGGTCTGGTGGGCCCCAACGGTGCGGGCAAGAGCACCCTGATTCGCCATTTGACAGGTGTGTACCGTCCCGATTGCGGAGAAGTGTTGATTGACGGCGAGGCAGTGTATGAAAATGAGGGAATCAAGAGCCGTTTTGCCTACATTCCCGACGATGTGTTCTACTTCCATACCTCCAACCTGAAGGACATGATGCAATTCTACCGCGGCATGTACCGCAATTTTGACCTTTCCTTGTATTACAAGCTGTGCGAGGTCTTTGCGCTGGATGCCAAGAAGCCCATTCGCAGCTTTTCCAAGGGTATGCAGAAGCAGGCGGCATTTCTGCTGTCCCTGTGCACACGCCCTGACCTTCTGATTTTGGACGAGCCCGTGGACGGATTGGATCCTGTCATGCGCCGTCAGGTGTGGAGCCTGATTTTGCAGGATGTGGCAGAGCGGGGCGTCACCGTGCTGGTGTCCTCTCACAATCTGCGGGAATTGGAGGATGTCTGCGACCATGTGGGGATTATGCACCACGGCAAGATGCTTTTGGAGCGCAGCCTGACAGAGTTGCAGGGCAACATCGTAAAGGTGCAGGTTGCCTTCAATGGAAAGCGTCCTGCCGATTTGGACATTCTCCACAGCACCCAGAGCGGTCGTTTGGAAACCCTTATCGTGCGTGGGGAGCAGGAGGTAATTCAAGCCAAGATTCAGGTTGCAGAGCCTTTGTTCTTTGAACTCATGCCCCTGAGCTTGGAGGAAGTCTTTGTTTATGAGTTGGGAGGTGTCAGCTATGATGTCAAGAATATTCTGTTGTAATCCCACGATTCTGAAAAAGAATCTTGCTCGTTACTGGCCGATCATGGCAATTTGCGGCTTTATCGCCTTTATGCTTCTGCCCATGACAATTTCGGAGACGGACGATTACTCCGTTGCATGGCATCTTGAGACAATCGTGTCTTACCTTATGCCAATCCTGATTTTCGGCTATGCGCCTCTGTGCGCCGCCTGTGTCTTCGGCTATCTGCATAAGTCCCGCAGCAGTAATATGCTTCACGCCTTCCCTGTCACACGCAACAGCCTGTTTGTCAGTAATCTGCTCAGCGGCTTGTGTATGTTCCTTCTGCCGTGGCTTGCCGTCTGCCTTGTGACACTCTTTATTTTCCTGAGCAACGGCATCAGTCTGAGCATGCTTCTGAGCGTTTTTGCCATCGGCACTTTGGAATTCCTGTTTTTCTTCGCCGTGGCGACCTTCTGTATGCTTCTGTGCGGCAAGACAGTCTATAGTATACTGGTCTATCTGTTCCTGAATGTCGGGCTTGCCTTGATGGAGCTGCTTGTTTTGACCGCCATTGAGCCCTTCCTGTTTGGCGTTGCGACAGAATACAACATGCTGAGCGAGTATCTTCCTCTGATTTATATGATGATGAACCCCATGTGGGAAGTGATGAATAAGCTTTCTGTTGAAATTAGTTGCAACTGGGGCTGTCTCGGAATTCTCAGCGGACTTGCCCTTGTATTCCTTGCCCTGGCATGGCTTCTGTACCGCAGACGGCACATGGAGCACTGCGGTGACCCCATTGCCTACCCCCGAATCCAGCCCGTGGTGCTTGTGATCGTTTCCCTCTTTGCCTCTCTTGCACTGGGTCTTTTCATCACGGCTATCACCTTCCCCAACGGTGTCAGCGCGGAAAATGCCACGGGAATGCACATTTCCCTGCTGATCGGCGGCTTTATCGGCTTCTTCGGCGTGGAAATGCTCCTGCGCAAGACTACCCGTGTGTTCAAAAAGAGAACCTTTCTCGGCTACGGCATCTTCGCCGTCGCCTTGAGCCTGCTGATGCTCTGCGTGCGCTTCGACTGGCTCAATATCGTCGGCTATGTCCCCGAAAGCAATCGCGTGACCATCGAATACTCCAAGCGTTACAACTCTGATCCGATACAATTCGTCCTGACGGATGCGGAATCGATTGAAGCATTTCGAGAGATTCACCAAAGCATTGTCGACCACCGGAACTCGCTCGCTGAAGACAATTACAGTTACGACAGCTACTACCATCTAAGAATCACCTACAGGCTGAACAACGGCGAAGAAATAAAACGAGAGTATTATATTCGGAAGGCATCTTATAACTCGACGCAACGGGAGATTTACGAAGCCTTTGAAGAATTTCTGTATGGGGCAGGTCCGGCTCTTTCCTATATCCAATCCTTAACAGCAGCCGTAGCATCCGCAAATGATTGCCGATTTTTAACGAAAACCATTGACTTCAAAAAGGGAAAGGACTTCGGCAAAGCGCAGATCAACATGATTTGCGAAGCGATGCTGCTTGATGCGAAAGAAGGTAATCTTGGACTTCCGCTTCTTCTTTCTTCTTCGAGAGATATAGGTGCTGTTTATGTTAACGGTCAATTCAGGTACGACTTTACTTTTGATTTCACAAAATACTATAACGGTGGCTATTTGTTGCGCCCCCATGACGACCACTCGCCCCGCAACGAAAGTTGTGATTGCTTCCGCACCCTATATATTCCCGAATCTGCCACCCATACCTATACCCTGCTCACGGAGCTTATAAAGGTCATGACTATGTGATAATGAATTGCAAATCCCTGAGCCAAGAAAACCGCCGAGAGCAGCCCCCAGCTCTCGGCGGTTTTTGATACCACATTGTAGGGAACGGCCTCGTGCCGTTCCCTATGTCGTTATTTGCAGGTGCAGAGCTTATGGAAAGCGCCTCCACGGGCGATTCATGAATCGCCCGCCGTATGCACCATCCAATTTTCTTGTAGGCAACGGCGTGTTACGATGATGCACCGCGCGCCACGGCGTGATATGCGGGTGCATTTGCAATAATCGGTGCCACGAGACGATGTGGGCATCGTCCCCTACAACATAGACGGAAGTGCTATAGAATCTGTAGGGGTCGATGCCCACATCGACCCCTGTCTTAAACAGCCTCCACATTCTGGGTTACTTTTCTCGAGGGTTTACATAATCTTATTACGGTAAACCGCAGAATAACATTCCCGTGGCCATCACGGTAGTACAGAGTCAAAAGGAGTTCCTACAATGGGGCTGTAAAGTCATTTGTATATACATCCAAAGAAACGGCGGGAGCAAGCCCCCGCCCTACGAACATGTCAAGTAAGACACCGTAGGGCGGGGGTT
>JAZOAV010000069.1:0-13213 GCA_045595645.1 Faecousia sp. | reverse complement strand
AGAAAGCTCTACTGCGGGAGTAAAGGAGATTCGTCCCTCATCTACATATTGCAGAATTTCGGGGATCAGGTTTGTAAGACGGATGTAGCGGTACACTACATCACGGCTTTCTCCTTGCATTTTGCCTACTTCTGCTGCTGTGTTTAACTTTGTTGCAAGTTGCAACGAAGTTAAATCTGTTCGTAATCCTTGGCACTTCATCGCATCCATTTTCAGCTTGTAGGCAAAGGCTTTCTCCGAAGGGAGAATATGCTCTCTGTGAAGATTGCTGTCTACCAGTGCAATAGCTGCGGCATTGCGATCCAGAGAAACAACAAAAGCAGGGACTTCTGTGATCCCTGCCTTTTGGCTTGCCATGATCCGTCTGTGACCGGATATGATCTCATATTCATCTGCAGTGTTTTCCTTGGGCCGGACAATGATGGGGGACAGAATTCCGTTCATTCGGATACTCTCTGCGAGTTGCTCCATTTCTTCATTGTCCTGCACCTTGTAGGGGTGGTTTTCAAAGGAATGTAACTTCCCAATGGGTATCATTTTCTGTGTTTGGTTCATTGTTAATACCTTGTCCTTTCGTTTTGTTTTCTCTGAGGAAGGTTCAGAGCCTTTCGCTCCTGCGCTTCCTCCTGCTGTAATAATTCTCTGATTTTAGGTGAGCGTTCTGCAATTCGCAGGGTGCTCTTAAATTGCTGTCGCAGAGGTGTAATTTGTTTGGTGATCTCCTTGGCCTGCTTCTTCAGATCCTCTGCAAGCTCCGGTGTCTTGGCTCTGCGTATCTTTAAGCGGAGCTTGTAGCGTTCCTGCTCTAACTCCTCCATTTTGAAATGCACCTTTTCTTGAAATGCCAAAAGCTGTTCGGCTGTTTCGATCTTGTGAAAGGAGAGAAGTTCATAGTCCTCGATGTACCGATCTAATTTCTCCATCTCCTCTCTCATAGATGGAGAAAGTGGACGGGCATCTATGTTTTGACTTTGCAATTCCCTGCAATACCGAATCAAGGCGATATAAACCTCATACACCATCTGCAAGGTATAGTTATCAAGAGGTATTTCAATACTTGCCGTCAAGGTCAATAAGGATGTCCGCGTCTTCTGAGGAGGCTTGAAAAGCGGACGGTCATAATCTTCCAGATTCTCGTAGAACCGTTCTTCCAGCTTTTCCTTGGAATATGCTTCGCCCAAAGAACTGATGCGAACAGGTCGTTTCCATCCATCCGCAATTACGGAAGCATGAGCATAGGTGAAGTTTCGCTCAAACCGATAGCCGAGAGCTTCCAGATAAACCTCTACTGCACGGAAAGAACAGCACTTAGACAGGGCTTCGTCCAAATCCATCTTCAACTGTTGCCGATGAGAGATATTGCCGGATCTCCTCGCCCAGTAGTCTTTTTTATTGCCGTAGAAGTGAGTAAAGGGAATCACGGATTTCCTGTGTGCTTTGCAGACCGCATCGGATATCTCCCTCAGTTTGATATGATCCCTGATATGGTTTTCAAACTTCCTTCCGGTTTTGAAGGATACAGAGTTCACGACGAAATGATTATGAATGTTGTCCGTGTTTAGGTGGGTGGTAACAAGGATTTCATACTCGCTGCCCCACATTCTGTCTGCGGTTTCCACACCAATTTTATGTGCCTCTTCCGGTGTAACTTCTCCTGTTTTGAAGCTCTGAAATCCATGATAGGCGACATTTCCGCCCAGCTTCCCAAAGCGTTTCTTAGTCGCCATCATGCACTCGTAGGCTCGTTGCTCGATACAGTTAATGCCGGACACATACATGGTTTGATCTGTTTTGTCTTTATTCCCTGCGTAACGAAGAGCAGCCAATAGGTCTTCATCCAGATATTTGGGGGCTGTAGTTTTGTCCGGATTTTCTGCATAAGCCAATACTTCCTTTAACCGTGATTTGACAGGCCAGAATCCTGTGCTTGCCATGCCATCATCTCCTCTACGATTTCTTGTTTGCTCTGCTTGGTTGTCTCGATCAGCTGAGCATAGATGTTATCAAGCAGCTTCAATGCCTCCTCTTCCACCTTGGGGGTAGGAGCCCCTTTGATCAATCGCTTCAAATCCCGCATGAAATAGAAAAAGGCTTCAGGAGGCGCCGCTTTCACAGCATATCCCAAAGCCCTTTTCCGCAAATATTCAGAAGTGGAAATCTTGCATTTCCTCGCAATGCCAATAATCTTCTCCTTTTCCGCAGGAGATACCCGAAAATCCATTCGGCAGGTTCTTTCGTTTTTGTTCTTGTTCATAAATACCTTCTTTCTGTGTGTTATTCTTTGACGGGGTCTTAGGGGTGTCCCCTAAAGACAAACAGTAGGGAGAATTCCTGCTGTTCCTTGGAACTTGCTGTACAAGTTCCCTGCTTGTTACGGTGTAAGACATTCCCCCCTTCTCTCGTGGGGCATTATGCCCGCCGCACCGCCCTCGTTATCTTTCTCACCGTTCTCAAAATACGGGGATCAGCCTCGCATTTTGCCGGATTTTTAATATGGTTCCACTTTCCTGTGATTTTGACCCCAACTTTTGTCAAGGTGGGGTCACTTTTCGCAATATATGTCCCCATCCATTTTCATGGGGTCAAAAATGGGCAAAATTGGGGGCAAAGTGGTGCCAAAAACGTGGAAAAGTGTCCCCATCAGAAGTTGTCGAGAAAATTGAATAGTGTTTCTTCTGTTTCGGATACATCTTCCTTTTCGCTGGTAGTTGTTGCCGGTTGGTTTTGTGCAGAGGCTGTCTGCACCATATTCAGTAACCCGGCCAAAGGATTGCTGTTTGCAAGTTCTTCTCTGATTATCACAGCGAGCCGGGTGAAGAATACTTCCTCCCTTGCTTTCTCGTCAGAATAATCCAAATACTCACAAATCGCCGAAACAACTGTTTTCGTGTAGGAATCCTCTTTACTTTGAAGAAAGTCGAAAACTCGTCGATCTTCCTCTCTATCCATATTTAGGCGTAACTTCACATTTCTGATATTCATGCTACACCGCTCTTTCGATCAAGCGTGAGCATTGCCATATACTCATAGCCCTTTGCCGTGGCACAAATATCATCGTTGATCACCACACGGCTGCTGTCGTATTCTCCGAAGTTGCGGATCAGGCAACCACCGCCACCTACCACATACAGCTTCATAAGTTTTGGATTATACTCATGCTCTCGCAGTCGTTGGAAAATTCCGGCGGTATATGCTTTTGCAGTTTTAATGACGGTTTCAAGATATTCCTTATCAATATCCGCTGTGCCTTTCTTTAGGATTTCCGTAATAATCGCATCGTCCAAAGTAGCATGGTGCAATCGCATCATCTGTTCCCGGATGAGAAGGGTGCATTGGTGGACACCATATTTCTCTGTAAACATATTTTGTGTATCAGGCACTCTGTTCGTGATCTTCAAAAGATTCATAGTGCCATTTCCAATGTCACAAAGTAGGTTCACTCCCGTGAAAGACCCAAGCTTTTCTGCAACTGCCGCAAACCCTTGGGGAAAGATCTCTGCTCCGACAATTTGGATCTGGTATTCCACATTGCGGAAGGTGTAGGTTATTACCTTGTTCTGCAATAGATATTTCTTAAAAGATTCCTTCTGCTCGCTGACCCAGGTAAGGGGCAAGCCTGCAGCAATGTATACCTTTGCCTCCGAGATCCGTTCTCGCTTCAGTTCCCGTGCAATGGCGGCAAGAGTGAGCACATAGTAATCCTCATCCTCAAACTTAGCTGCCTTGAATTCCTTATGACCTACCCCTATGGAATAATACTTGCCATTCCACACGAGCAGATCGTTGATAAAGATCGGCTCCTTGTCGCTTTTCAGCACCCCTGTAGGGAAGCAGCAGTTCGCTGTCTTCATGTTCCCATAGCCGTGATCGATGCCGATCACATACATATCGTTCAGTTTCTTCATTGTACTTTTCTCCTTTTCATTGTTTTAGATTTAATTGTTGTGTTCCATGATTTGTGTGAATAGTTCCCGATCCACAGGTAGTACCGCCTCAAAGAAATATTTGCAGTACAGTCCATACCAGGAGATTAGTTGCACACAGCGCTGCTTTTCGCCATCCTCCAACAGCAGACAGTTTCCGTCCTCGTCGCAGTTGGCACAAAGCCTCCGAACCAAGCGGCGAACACGCACCGCCTGATTGGGTGTAAGCTTGATCATAGGCATTCCTCCTTTCTCAAATATGAAATTGGGCAACAAAGAAACCGCCGGTTTCCCGACGGCCCTGCCAGCGTTTCACGAGGGGGTCAATCACCCTCTACTTTATAGAATAGGCGGAAAATGCCAAAACAGCAAGTATTACGCAACCAGCAAAAAATAAAAAGCGCAACTGCGTGAAATCCCTTGAAACTACAGGGTTTTCCACAGTTGCGTTTTGATTTTCAATTCATTTTTCCGTGTGCAACCACGAAAAAATCTGATAAAAATTCTTAAAGAAAAATTTTGGTTCCAAAGTCCGGTTTATCGGACAGTGTATTTGGTATAATGCGAGTAGAGGCCGAGAAGAAGGGGGGGATTTCCATGAAGGAAAAAGTCAATTTTTTCACCGCTGACTATCGTGACGGTAAAGTGCATATTGCAGGAAAGACATTTCCAGCAGGATATTTTGCACTCCATTTACTGAATCAATATTACGAAAATGACACTGCTGCTCGCATTGGCGTTTATGCTCTAAAAAACGAGCATCTGCGGAACACATTGGCTACCGGCTACATGGATAAGGCTGTGTTTCTTGAAGTGGGAGAAAACCTGCTTACTATCCTTAAATACCTTCCTTGGTTATCGCCCTTCGGGATGCTTGATACAGGGGCAGAAAAGGAACGCATAGTCACATTGTTTACAGAAGAAACATACGACACCATCCGATTTTATTACAGCAGTAAAGCAGAAGTCTACAATATGACTTGGGAGCAATGCTGGCTCAATTATGTCCCCAAAACCTATAACGGAGAATTCATGGACTTAGCCGAAGATCTCCTAATGCAGGTTCGCTCTACCATAGCTTTTTACGATAAGCTGAGCGACGATATGAGCGAAGCATTCCATGCACTGAGGAACTTTGTCTCAAATATTGACGAAGCAGATCGCTTTGACGAAGAACATTTGCTACCTCTTGCTTTAGAGTTCTTCGGGCAAACATCTTTCTCGGTCAAAACAGAATATGTGGGCTTGAAGAAATCTCCACGGAGCAAGCTGTGTACTGTTGCAAGGCGGCTATATTTCGACAGCTATATGGGATTCATCCTAACGGACTTTTTTGAGGGCTTGCACTACGGACACTACCCCAAGCGGTGCCAGGTTTGCAAGCAATATTTCCTGATGTTTTCTGCCCGAAAGCAGATCTACTGCGACAGTCTCTCCGGTTACGAGTATAACGGAAAAGAATTAACCTGCAGACAGTACGCAGCACTCATAGGTCAAAAAGAGCTTGCTGAAGCCCACCCCATAACAGATATCTACCGCAGGCGCTGTAGCTGCATTCGTGCAGAACTGTCCAAAGGCACTATAACAAAAGAGTTCGCCACCATGGCCAAGGAAATTGCAAAGGAGCTGAAAACAAAGGTCATTCAGGGCAATGGCTACACCATACAAGACTTTGAGCGGGACATGACAAGAGAACACTTATACGCTCTCACCGACCAACGACTCAAGGAACAATCACAAAACAGGAGGTGACAGCCATGAAAGAATGGGAAGAAGAATTACATCAATGCCGCCTATCTCCCGCACCACCCAAGAAAGACTTGCAGGAGTATATCGAACTATACCTTGCTGAAAAAGAGGAACAATATCTTTCATGGTTTCTCCACTACTACGAGCCAATCCTAAACACTACCGTCATGGGTATCGTCCAAAGATACTCCATGTACGGTCACTTCCTCGATCTCAAGGAAGCCTGCATTCTTGGAATCCTCCGAGCCATTGAGACCTACGATCCTCAAAGCAAAGTTCCCTTTATTACCTACAAAACCCGAATCATGTGGGAAGAAGTCCATAACTACATCCGAACCATGCGAACCGGCTTCACCGTCCAAAGCGAACACGAATACCGCAACCTACGGAACATCATGCACCTGTATACCCTATATCAAAACAAAAGCGACCCAAATACGGTCAAAAGGATTGCAGACGAAGTAGGACTTTCCGATAAAACAACAAAGGACATCCTCTGTAGCGGTTTACATAATCTCCAATTCATCGACTTCTACCGCAGCTACGCCGATGAAGAAACCGAAGAAAGCCGAGAGGATGTAACCTGCGACCACACCACTGATCCCTACCAAATCCTCGTCCGGTCGGAACAATCCGAAGCCATCTTCTCTGCCTTCTACTCCCTAACCTACCGAGAACAAGAAGTCATCCGCTCCCATCTCGGCTTCTGCCCCAACTGCCATAGCACCAAAAGTCCCAAATTCCGCCCCCAAACCTTCCAAGAAATCGCCATCCTAAACGAACTAACCTCTGCCCAAGCTGCAGAGAATATCTACCATAAGGCTCTTGCAAAAATAAGAGAAAAGTTGAAATAAAAGGAAAATGCACATTATTCTGTTTGCAAGACGGAGTCACACAAAGCAAAAAGCATGTGATGAAATAATGTGGCACGATATGACAGTAAAACAATGCTTATTCTTATGCAGCAATCGTCCCGATTAGGTTCTTTTGGTCAATGAAGTAAAATAGCACAAGCAAACACAGATTTTCCCTCTTTTTTTCCTTCGACAAAAAATCCGTTATTAAGTTTCTTTTTATAGATTTTGATTTCATCACCGTAAAATGTCTGAGACAAAAAGTTTATTTGAAGCTCATCAATTCTCAGTGCTTCAAATTCATCCGGGGTGAAGCAGTTTAAAACCATTCGCAGATAAGCAACATTATTTGTGTGCTTGTTGGAGTCAACATCTACAAAGGCGGACCGGTGGATGTGGTGAAGATCCGTATCACAAACGGATTCTTTTACTCTTATCCATTCTCCTGCACCGCTTCGGTCTTCACGAAAAGGCATATTATGTGGGTAATCCACGCTTTCTACTTTACGCACTTTATGAGTGGTAAAATCCAGTGTACACCATTCGCTGGAACCCATCAGCAAGGGCTTTTCTTTGCCATTTAGCACAAAATCGCGGTCAAATCGTACACCTTTGGCCTTAAGAGGCCAGGTTTCGACCGTAATTGTTTCACCGAACCGAGGAAGCGCCGCAATTCTTAGCTTCATTTTTGTCAAGACCCAAAGTGCATTTGACTTTTCAAGAAGCGATTCCCCGTCTGTTCCCATTTCAATGGAATGCAAGCCGGCTATGTTCTGAAAGTGCGAAAATATGTAATCCAAACGCAGTTTGTAGTAGCTGTCCACTTCTGAATACCCAACAGTATGGGTCAGTTTATATGTATTATTCATAGATGATCCTTCTTTTCTTTGCGCACTTTTTGACGAAAACAAATTTAAGGTTTATTTCCGGCTATTCTTTTTTGAATCTGTTCCATTCGATTGTCTAAAATGGCAGCAGCCTCGGCACACTCTTTCAGTTCAAATGCTACATCCTTTGGAACAATAACATCCTTTTTATAGCGAATCTTGTGTTCAAGGCTTGCCCACCAATCCATTGACATGGTGCGGAACTGTACCTCCACCTTCATCGGTTTCTTTTCATTGTGAAGAAAAATGGGGATTTCTACAATTAGATGCAAACTGCGATATCCGTTGGGCTTGGGATTTGCCATATAATCCTTACATTCGATCAAGGTAATGTCATCCTGAGTTAAAAAGGCGTCGGAAAGAGTGTATATATCCGATGGAAAACCGCAGATCACACGAACCCCGGCAACGTCGTGTATATTGTTTTCGATATTATCAACCGTCATAGTCAGGCTTCGACGTAAAAGCTTATCTGCAATACTATCAACCGATTTTAATCTGGTTTTTATGGCTTCAATAGGGTTGCGATCATACTCTAAGGACAATTCTTCGCTTAGTACACGGAATTTGGTCTCAACCTCCATCATTGCACAACGGTAGTATGCCATTAACTCCTTGTAAGGTGTCGCATATGCTTTGATCCAGTTCTTGATTTCCTTTTTAGGTAGGGGCAATTGTAACCAAAATAATCTATCCCAATATTCCTTACTCTTGAAAGTCTCCAACTGCATCACAACCTTTCATTGCTGATTTGTTTTCCGTGCTGCTACAATCGGCACAGCACATTCTTCCCTTGTAAAAGCAGGTGAGCAAGTCGCTGTATACGAGGAAACGCCCAGAATTGTTTCTCCATCGATCTGTAGAGAAACAGGCCGGTCAAATTCCACTGTGATTTCGGTTCCCTTTAAAATCTCTACTTGCTTTGTGTATCTGATATGCTCTCCCTTGAATAGTGACGGAAAAATCATCAGGGTCTTTAGCTTGCCGGAGTTGTGAAAAATCATAGTTGAGAGCTCACCGGAATTTCGAACCTGCTGCGGTGTGGGCATCATACCGCAGCCGTAGTATCTTCCGTTCATGGTGGGGGCGATCCATACCTTTTCATATGTATAGGTCTTACCATCCACTGTAACCTTAGCTTTCGTTGGTTTATAATGGAAGAGCAATCCTTTTATGGCAATAGATGTGTAGTTGACCTTTTTGTTGGGAGTCTTTTTCAATTCATCGCCAACCTCACAGCAATAACCGTCTATGCCGTATCCTACCCCGTTGAGAAAGCGGTACCTCTTACCCTTGACCTTTACATATGGGAGATCTCTCAAGTATTCTTTGATGGAGAATGGGTTGCATTCCTTGGAATATCCCAGATCATAGGCAAAATCGTTGCCTGTACCGTTTGGAAAATACAAAACATCGTTGTCAAAAGCAATACCGTCGACATTGTTGACAAAACGATTCAGAGTGCCGTCTCCTCCACAGAGAATGATATAATCATCCTCTCCCAAGCCGTTTAGAAACACTCGGTAGTCCGAAATTCGGGTAACATCTATAAATACAAGCTTATCCCTGATAATGACCCCCAATGCTCTTGCATTCTCAGCAGAATGAGCATCTCCTGCTTTTTTGTTGAAAAGAACATAGGCGGTGGCTTTCTCATTTTTTAAAGTGTTCATTTTCACACGATCCTTCTGTATAAATGTAAAGAAAATGGTCCATAAATCAGCTCAGAAGGGCTGAAAATATATTTTGAATCAGGAGGTTGTTTTCTGAAACACGGTGAACCTTCCTTTGCTGAGAATGTATGCAATGGCTACGGCAACGGCTCCTAATGCTTCAAGAAGCATATCCAGCATGGTATCGATGAGGCCGATGTCGATGTATCCCTTCACGGGAAGGGATTGACCGTTCACAAGGACCTCTTGGATGTTTTCTATGGAGCCGGTAACTCCCACACCATCGTCCAGAAGATAGGAATTTATGTGAGTAATCACCACATCATCCTGCATATCCATGCCGAAAAAGGTATCCGCTGCAAATTCGCTGAACTCCCATATCGTCCCGATTGCCATAGAAAAACAGATCGCAAAGATTGCGGTCATGACCCGTTTCCTTTTGTTCTTCTCTACAAAAGCCTCGAAGAGAAACAGTCCGAAGAAGGCGAACATGACACCGCCGATCATATGCAGCATCTTATCCCACCAGGGAACAAGGTAATACAGGTTATGGCACTGTCCAAGCATGGGGCCCAGTGCATAGAATAGTCCGAACAGGTACACAGGTAGGCTGATCCTGCAGTGGAAAGTACATTCGACCGCTTTTTGAATCAGTAGGATAAACGGCATGGAAACAGCAAGGGGAATCCTGTCATATTGCTTTCTAAGGATCATCATAATAATCGTGACCAAAGCAAATGCTTCACAAACCCCAAGGGCGATCCTACGCAAGTGATTCTCTTTTTTATCCAAAGTGATCCCTCCTAAAGTGAACTGTGTTCTATTCCGCAGTAAAAATATAGGACTCTTTTTACAACTCAACCTCAACCTAAAATCAACATTTGTTGAAAAAAGAGGGATTGGCTCCAACGAACTAATCCCTCTCCTATAGCGATTCTTTTGATTTAATTCTTTAATGTGACTGTGAAGCGGCATCCGCCGTTTGGAACATTTTCGGCTGTAATCTCACCGTCACAAAGCAGCAAAATATTTTTGACAAGAGCAAGGCCTAAGCCGTTTCCCTCTTCTTTGTGGGAGGTATCTGCCTGATAAAACTTATCGAACAGATGCTTTTTCGCTTCGTCCGTAAGACCGGGTCCTTGATCTTCAATGGTGAATATCAGTTGCTCTTGTTTATTATGCAAACGCATGATAATTGCACCGCCGTCAGGGCTGAACTTGATGGCATTGCTCAGCAGATTGCTCCAAATGTGGTACATAATGCTTCGGTTGCCGCGGTATCGTGCTGCATCAAGATCCACATCAAACTCAATGTTTTTTGGCTCCCATGCATATTCCAATGTCAAAATAGCCTCCCGAATCTGTTCGTCAAGGCTGAATGTTTCCTGATTGGTTTGTATAGACTGATTTTCAAGCTTGGAGAGAAGCAGGATGTTGCTGACAAGAGAGGAAAGACGCTGTGTGTTGAACAGGATCTTTTCGATATATCCATTTTCCACTTCATCTATATTATCTGTGCTTTGCAGCAGCATTGTGTATCCCTCAATGGCATTGATGGGTGTTTTGAACTCGTGGGAAACATTGGATACAAAATCCGTTTGCAGGATCTCTGTGGAACCAAGCTCCTGTGCCATCATATTAAAACCGGCAAAAAGCTCCTGGATTTCCGATGAGGAGGATTTAGTTTTCAGACGGGTATCAAACTTCCCGTCAGCGATCTCTTGCATTCCGATCCTAAGCTCTTTGATGGGATCAAAAAATATTTTGGATAGAAAATGAGTCGCTACAAGTGCAATCACCAGGCTAAAAATATGTAGCTGTATCAAAAGCGGAACCTCGGTGGAAAAGGGCAGTAGCCATTCAAGCAGCTTAGAGATTCCAAAGGCACAAAGAATGCTGACAAGAACCACCGCCCCCACAAGTGCTGTGAGTCTTGCTCTCAAGCTAAAGCGAACCTTTTGTTTCTGCATTTTTTGGAACCGATCCCGTTCTTTCATAGCTTTACCACCTTGTAGCCCACACCTCGCATGGTTACGATCTTGAAATCCTTATTATCACGGAAGCGATCCCGAAGTCTGCCAATATGCACATCTACCGTATGGGAATCACTTTCGGAATCGTAGCCCCACACATCATCCATCAGTTGCTGGCGAGTAAAGATACGACCGGGATAGGACGCCATTTTATAAAGCAGCATAAACTCCTTCTGAGGCAGAGGTATGACCTCATTACTTGCTGTAACAGTAAAGGTATCACACTCCAGAACAGTATTTCCTATGGTCTGTCTACGCTCGTTGATCATCTGCGCTCGCCGTAGAAGGGCGCCGACGCGAAGTACCATCTCGTTGATGTTGACCGGCTTGATCATATAGTCATCCGAGCCGGAAAGGAAGCCAAGACGCATATCGTCAAAGGCATCTTTTGCCGTGATCATCATGACAGGGGTGTTGTTTCCTGCATCCCTAAGCATACGGACAAGCTGGTAGCCATCCACCAACGGCATCATGATATCCGATATAATCAGGTCAAAATAGTCTCCATCAATGGCATTCAGGGCCTCTTGACCATTGGCGACTTCTTTTACGACATATCCGTTTTTGATCAGCACATGAGCGAACATTCTTCTGAGCTCACGGTCATCTTCTGCAATCAAGATTTTCAGCATATCCCTTATCCTCCCTTTTTCTACTCCGGTATTCGGAAGTCTCTCAGCACTTAGACTTCTCTAATAGTCCTAAATAAGATTCCATATCGTTGTTATAGACATATTGTATTCGCATAAACAAGCACTGTCAAGGATGTTTCTGCAAGCATCCATTGTAAATCATAACGCTCCTGTTTCAACAGTGTTTCAACCTAACTTCAACAATTGTTGAGGTTAAGTTTATTTCGGGTTGATAATTGTGTGATATGTTGTCGAATGATATGAGGGAGCAGCAAGTGCATACAACGCACCGAGTCAACATGCTGGTCGCGTGGGATGGCTTGTTTTCCTTTGCGAGACTCACGTAGAGCTTAAAGCGCTACACGGAGTCTTTATATCTTGTTTTGACATTGAGTATGGCTTTATGCCTGCTCGGTATTTTACGAGTTGGGCTTAACTATGAACTTGAAAGAACATGCAAAACAACTAAAGTCAGGCATTCCCGGGGTATTCCTTGCACTAAAAGCCAAAAAAACCCCTTGGTATGCTAAAGTGTGTGCTGCCATCACTGTCGTATACGCTCTTTCTCCCATAGATTTGGTTCCCGATTTCATTCCTGTACTTGGGTATTTGGATGACGTTATTATATTACCGCTACTCGTGGCGTTGACCGTTAAATTTATCCCGAAAGAGACTTTTCAAAAATACTGCGAAGAAGCAGAAGGTATGTGGGAAAACGGCAAACCGAAGAGGTGGTATTATGCCATTCCTATCATAATTGTTTGGGGACTTCTTATTTGGTGGGTACTAACATTGATATTCTAAGGAACCTCTGAATAAATCGGCTTTTTCTGTTCCCTGATTGGTTTTTCAAAGATTTTTACTCAAAGCAGAGGATTTTACGCCCTTACAACGCCCATTTATCTACTATTTTCAGTGCTTGCCTGCCCTTTTTCTTAAAAAAGGGCAGACTACCCCTATATCAAGCCGGGTAGAGTTTTCGTCCGGCAATCGCAAGAGCGTACAGATTGGCACAGGCAAACATGGCGTACAAACGGTTCTCGTTCTTTTTTAGCCCTCGATACGCTGTTTTCTTGTAGCCAAACTGACATTTTATGATCCGAAAGACGTGTTCTACCTTACACCGAACTGAGGATTTTCGGTTTTCAATGTAACGCTCCCAGTCTATTGCGTTGTCTGACACGCGCGGTAAAGTCCCGGGGCGGCGATTGATGCGGAAGTCTATTTTTGAAAATTGTTCATTATTTTTGATCTCAGGGCGTTTCTGCACTCCGCGATATCCGGAATCCCCGTATACCACTTCGTCGTCTTCTTGTAGCAGCTTCGCTGCTTGAGATATATCATGCTCATTGGCCGGAGTGACGGTGATTGTATGAACCAGCCCACTGCCTGCGTCTACACCGATATGACACTTCATTCCGAACCGCCATTCGTTGCCCTTTTTCGTTTGGTGCATTTCGGG
>JAZOAV010000068.1:0-7769 GCA_045595645.1 Faecousia sp. | reverse complement strand
GGAAATGTCGCTCGCCAAATCCAAGGTGTGATAAATCTTGAGAGCTTCGTCCACGGTCAGTTCCTTGTCGCCGCAGAAGCACGCACCATTTTCAAACGCATGGTTCTCCGTGAAGCTGTCGTCGCAACGGGAGCAATCAGCTGTGTGCGTTCCGTCCCCGTTGCCGGTGTAGCCATAGTCGTGACCCAAAGCGGCAACGGTTTCCTGCGCCACAAGAACTTCGTTACAGACGGCGCAATGCTTACCTTCCGTCTTGCCGGCGGTTGTACAGGTTGCGGCAACGGCCTTGTCGGTGACAGGCGTGTGACCTGTTGCGGCAATGGGTTCGGTCATCTTTGCTTTACAGTCTGTACAGATATACATTCTCGTGCCGGGGGCGGTACAGGCAGCCTCAGTCGTGACCTGTCCGCTATCCCAACTGTGCGAAAGGGTCTTGGAATAGCCGCAGAAGCAGGTAGCTTTGTGGCTTTCGGAATTCACATTTGTGTAGCTGTAAATGTGCGCTTCAGCTTTATACCGTGCAACAAAGTCTGTATCTTGTCGTACATCTTCAAGCGATGTCGTCCAATCCCGGAAGGTGTAATGACCCGTGTCATCTGCCTTTCGGGTGGGTGCGCTTGCAGAATAATACATTGCACTGCCGCCTGTAGGAACATAAACCGTATTCTGAAGCACTGTGCCGTTATAGTTCATAAAGCGGACGGCATGGACTTTGGTGGGCAGGCCGTCTTTCGTTCCTACATAAATATAGTCCACAGTCAATACTCCGGGAGCTTCATCGCTTACACTTTCAACACCGCCAAAGTACACGCGCAACCGACTGACCATATTCATGGTTCTCATTGCTTCCGAAACGGGGAGGGTAACTACAATAAAATCATCGTTATTGATATAAGATGCAATTTGAATCCGATCTGAAACAGAAGTTTTTAATCCATCTGCATCAGAGAATGAAACGGTAAGATAGGGAAGTACCGACACTATTTTGCCGGTGTCTTTGTTGAGATATTCCCCTTTAACAAAATTCTCCATTCGGTAACGAATCTGAATAAATTCCGCATATCGGGGATCGTAGTTCATGGGATAGGCATTGGCTGTGTTGGAGGAAGTCTCGCTCGCGCCCCCAATTGCCGTATCCAAACAGATGGCAGGCCATGCGCTTTCCCCAAGAACCTTACCTGACAGGATCAGATTCCCGTTTTTATACAGGGCATCGGCTCTGTTAGCACCAATGAGATACCAGGGATTTGCACTTGACAGGTCGAAGTTGGTAAAGCCATAAGTATAGCTGTTATAACGGATCTGATCCTCCGTTGTATTCCCAAAGCCGAAATACAATTCCTGATGCAATTCTTTAAACGCATAGCCATAGGTTTCTGCGTAGGTCTGGGCTGTAGAATCCTTCCATCCGTAGATCACCGTTTTTGCAGAAACGCCCAAGGTGTTTTTATCGTCGAAGATCTCACAATCCGGATGAAAGATCGCAATATAAGCCAGGTCGGAGCAATAAGCAAAAGCCTCTTTGTGGATTTGATTCACACTCTGTGGGATGCTTATACCGGAAAGCTTATAGCAGTTGTAGAAGCAGAAGGTTCCAATTCGAGTCACGCCTTGAGGAAGGTTGATGCTTCTCAGATTTTGGCAGTTGGAGAATGCGGAGTCACCGATAAGCGTTATGTGCTCCGGAAGCACCACGGTTTCCAATGCTCTGCAATCGTAAAATGCAGATGTCCCGATTCTCGTGACCGTTTGGGGAATAGAAATATCGGTCAGGCCCCTGCATCCGTAGAAAGTGAAGCTGCCAATGCTTGTGCAACCCTCATTGATCCGCAGTTCTGTAATGAGGGATGCGTAAACCTCCCAAGGTGCATGGTTGTTATAAACATACTCCGTCATATCGCCAGTGCCGTTCACCGTAAACAGACCGGTTTCAGCATAGAGTGTCCAAATCAGATCTGCTCCACATGAGCCGGTATAGACCTGATATTCTTCTCGGATCGATCCGCAATCCAAACAAAGGATCCGGCGGATCTTCAGCAGATTCTCTACAGCAACATTGGTATGCTCGCAGTTTTGGGAGCACTCCCACTGCAGAATTGGGAACCCCCTGTTGGTCTCAGCAGAATCCTTGATATAAGCCGTACCTAAATAGGCATATGCATTCTTCATTTCTTCCGCAGTATAGTAAAGAGGGCTAATATGTTGCCTTTGCTTTGCGGTCAGGCGGTCACTGGTAGCATCGGCTTTTCCACCGTAGCAACAGTTTTCTATTTTGATTCTGGAGGTTGAGACTCCACCCTGAAGGTATCCCATATAAGCACCGCAGCCTGCAATATCTGTGGTGATCAGTTTGCAATGGACATAGCAATTTTTCAGAAGCAAAGATGTAACATCTGTCCCCATGAAGCCGATCAGACCACCGTGGGAGGCAGGTCCACCGGCTACACTTCCTGTGCAGTAGACATTTTCTAAGGCGCAAGTCCCTACGATTCTTCCTACGATGCCCCCGACATAGTTGCCCAAATTGCGAACAGAGCCACGGTTGAAGGAATTTTCGATCTTCGTAGAGGTGGCATAGGCCACGATACCACCTGCGGTATTGACGCCGTTATTGATCCGAGAGTCGGTAATACCCAAATTGCGGATGGTTGCGTTTTCCGTACGACCGAACAGGGCTGTAAACTCGTTATCCACTGTTCTGCTGTGAGACAGAAGGCCGGAAATCCTGTGACCGCCTCCGTCAAAGGTTCCACGGAACGCAAAGCTCTCTCCTTCATACTGCCCCCCTATTGGAAAAAAGGGACGGTATTCCAAATCTAAATCCCGGGTCATAAGGAAGGTCTTTCCCGTAAAGTCCGTATTCTGTCGCACTTTATAGGACAACAGACCAAGGTCAAAGGTGTCATGAATGAGATAGATTCCATCTACAGAATCAAATTCCGTTCTGTGATCTTTATTTTCCCACTTCAAAACCGGATAACAATTATTCTGCATGAAGTAGTCCTGGGTAAAGCTGTTGGAAAAAATGGGGAGAGAATAGCTGATCCCCGACGGGGTGTCTGTAAAACAGCGGTCAACGGTCAAGGATGCAGGAGTATTGACCAGTTTCGGCCCAGCTATGGAAAGGGAATCGGTCAAGGTACAGTTCTTTGCCGTCTCGTTCACAATACCTATAATGCCGGCAGGAGCTGGGGCTCCGTTATAGCAGGCAACAACAGAAACATTCGTAGTATTGCCGGCAATATAGCCCAAGATACCGCCGGAGCTGGCAGGACCGGATATCCGTCCCATATTGTAGCAATTCGAGATTTTGTTGTTGCTGCCGGCCATTCCCACAATACCGCCCACACCGGAGGTGCCGAAAATCTTTGCACGGTTGTAGCAGCCATCTATAGTAGAGGAAATAGAAGAACCGGCAATAGCCGCAACACTGCGGTTACCGGAAATATAGCCGCTTTCAACGCCTACATTCCGCACCACGGCCCCTTGCAACTGGCCGAAAAGTCCCACAAAGCAATTTCCGGAGGAAATCACCAGATTGCGGATTCTATGCCCATCCCCTTCAAAGGTTCCCTTGAAGAAGGTGCGATATACATTGTCGGGAGCACTACCGCCGATGGGAATCCACTCTTGATATTCCAAGTCAATGTCAGAGCATAGGCGAATGGTTTTCCCTTTGAAGGTTTCCTGTAAGACATTCACGCGGTATGCCAGATGGCGAAGCTGGTCTGCTGTAGAAATCAGATACTCCCCTTGATCATTCTGGGGAAGGGTAGCATCCGGTGACTTTCCGTAGAGGCGGGCTGTTAGAATTGGATAGCCTCTGTTATTTCCCTTAGCAGGGTCGGCGGTGTAAGCTCGTCCTAATAAAGACTCTCCAGCCATAAGTGCAGCACTGTCAACACAACCGCCACCGGATACATATGAGGCAAGGCTGCTGTCAACTAAGGTCTGAGAGTCTGTGGCATAGCAGTTGGATATGGTCAGATCCGTAAGAGAACTACTTGCGATACCTGCGATGCCGCCGGTATTTTTTCCAGTCACTGTGCCTGCATGGTAGCAGTTTTCTACAATGCTGCCCGTGGCTCCTCCGGCGAAGTAGCCGACAATACCGCCTCCATAGGAATAGGTTGCAGCGGAAACATTCCCTACATGGTAACAATCAGAAATGACAGCCTTTCCCGCCATGCCGATCAGACCACCGGCGGCAATATCACAGGACACGAACGCTCTGCTAAAGCAGTTTTTCATGGTGCCGCTGAAGTTACCTGCCAGGCTACCACCAATACGGAGAGCGTGAATCTTTCCGCTTTCAATTCCAAAGTTCCTCAGCTCTCCGGACATATTTCCGAAAAAGCCAACAAAGTACCGCTTGGGGCTGATTTTCAAATTCCGAATCACATGGCCCTGTCCGTCAAAGGTTCCACGGAATACTTTGCTCCCGTTCAAATCGGTAATATTGCCACCGATGGGGAGCCATTGTCTGTGCTGTAGGTCAATATCCTCGTCTAAGTAAACAGTCTTTCCTTGGAAGGTATTCTTTCCACTATTGACCAGAAAAGCAAGGAGTCGAAGTTCCGCCGGAGTATCCAAATGCAAATTCTCCGGCAGGGTCAAATTACACTGATAGCATAAAACAGGATTGCCGTCGTTTTCCCATTCGCAGTCATACATATAGGCCGATCCCAGATTGATAGCGAAGGAGGGAAGCTCCTCCTTGCTGATAACAGCAGAGTGATTGATAGAAACATACTCCTTATCACCGGTGGTACTGCCACGAAGGGAATCTGTTGCATAGCAGTTGTCCACGGTAATCTGCGTGGTAGCGGCATCTGCCAGCATCCCATAATAACCGATAAGGCCGCAGCTTCCCTGGGTATCCGAAAGCTCTCCTGTATGATAGCAGTTCTGAATGGTAAGTTTCACATTGGCAGGAATAAAGCCAACAATACCTCCGGCGATCTCCTTTTTTGAACGAACGATTCCGCTATGATATGAGTCTGTAATGCTGCATTCTCCACCAACACAGGAAACCAGACCTCCTGCCTGTCCTCCGGAGCAAATTACCTTGGCTTTACTGAAACAGCCTGCAATGACTGTATGATTGGCTCTGCCCACAAGACCGGCAACCTTACGGTTGCCGAAAACATAGCCGTTTTCAATCCCTACATTTTTAACAGTGCCGTTGTTTACATATCCAAACAGGCCGACATAGAAGCCATTGGGCTCATAAATGAAAAGGTTTTTAATGGTATGATTTCCACCATCAAAGATACCACGGAAGGACTTTCCCTGGTCAGCCTCTGCTCCGGTACATCCACCAATGGGAGTGAATGTCCGATGTTTCAGATCGATATCATTTAGGAGCTTGACGGTCTTTCCGCTAAAGGTAGTTCCGCTGTTGACCATTTGAGATAGAGCCATCAACTCTTCTGCCGTGCGGATCTCATAAATTCCCTCATGATTAGGGACAAGAGTTGTGTCAGGCACACAGTGTTGAAGCAAGGCTGAGAAATCTGCGATGCCATTGTCGGGAAGAGGACGGGACCGATCACTCTCTTCTAAAATAGGGGTAAATACCACAGCAATGTTTCCATTTTGGAAGGAATCTAAGTGAATGGTCAGTTTCTGCACGCCGGCATTTGCGTTCTGACCGGAGGGGTTGGGGGAAGTGGAAAGCGGTTTGGCTTCCATTAAGCTGAATGTGGCATTGGAAGGAGAAGCGATCTGAGCCAACAGGGTCTTTCCTTTTAATGTCAGTTCAGCGGTTTTTCCGTCTGCAGAAAGAGAGACCGTAGCTTTGGTATGAGCGAACCAGTACAGATCTGTAGGGGCTTTACATTGGATCTCGTCAACCAAGAGGATTCTGCTCCGGTTGTCGAACATTGCCATACCTCTTTTTACGGAGCTTGCATCGGGATAAGCAGCGGTCATATCTAAGGTGGCATAACCTCCGTCATAGCAGCTTTCATAGGCCTCCAATTGACATTTTGCAGCAAGAACCTGCCCGCCGAGAGTGCCGGGGTTCATAAGAAGCGTATTTTGTCCCTCTGTGCGCTTACGGTAATAGGTCCATCGAGGGTCTGTTTCCTTTGCTTGTGTAAAATATCCGGGGAGTCCATAGGAATCACTTCCGAAATCCATAAACCACAGTTCTCCCAAGGCTTCCAAAACAAAAGTACCGATATCCAGATCTGAGTGAGGAGAGGAATTGTCTCCGGATTTGATTCCGGCAAAGATTCTGCGTGGATCCTCCGGAAAGCTGCGGAAGGTGGCAGTGCTTTCGTATGCATCGGAATACAGAAGAGCATCCGAATGTCCTTCATATTCGTCCATTCCCTCTACGGATTCCGGATCATACCAGAGAAGAGCCAAATAGTCGTCGGGGGTAGATATGGTAATCTGCTGGTGAGAACGCTCATAAACCGCAAGCTCAGGTCTGGAAAAGCGATTTGCAAACCAGTAAAGAGACGGAGTGACAATTACAGCCGCAGGACAGTCACCGTAATTAAAGCTGCACCGCTCTCCGTTCATTTTGGTAAGATAATCTGCGGTTTCCTGTAATCCCTCCACTTGGGATAAACCGAAGTCTGTGCCTAAAGTGGACTCGATGCAATCTATCATTTGAACCAGATAGCAGATCCCAGGTCCGTAATATGAAGGGGCTTCAATATAAGACCCCATGGGAAGCAGCTTGTTCATAGCCACCTGCACATTGGTGACAGCATCGCTGATGAGCAGCGCAGCATCCTGGGGAAAATCCTCAAGAATGGCAAGTGCTGCAATCGCTACCATGCCGTTGCACCAGGTATTTAGGTTACCCACAGAGGTTTTGTACCAGTCGTTACGGTGGGTGGTTACCGTGGGCAGCACGGCGTAATTGTACAGAGCATCACGGATCTGGAGTCTCTGTCCCTCCGTCATAAAATCATAGAGCCAATCGTAGCCTATGGCAACACCGTAGGCCAACTGGGTCATATCCAAATACTCCTTGGCTCTCCAGTCGGGGAAATTGCTCACTGCAATAAGTTCCTGTACGGCACGACTGGCAAAACGCATATCTCCTGTCACCTGATACACAAGAGCCATATTGCACACCCGTGCAGTCGTAACGCGGGAAATAGCATCCAGCTGTCGGGAACCGGCAGGGTACTCATAGGTAGGTACGGGCTGTTCCAGCTGCCCTTCTGCATAGGCATAGAGTCGTTCATACCACAGCATCATGTAAGGATCCGTCTGCACCAATCTGCGAACTCTGGCAAAGTCCTCCTCATCAGCCAAAAGTCTTGGGTGTGACTTTTTGCCCCCTTGCTCAAGGAGGGAAAGAATTTCCCCTGTATCGGCAGCCGGAACAGCAGCCACAGAAATAACTGCAGAGCCGAGAACACCTGTGAAAATAGCAAGGGATAACACAATCGCTACAATCATTCGTTTCATAATTGAACTCCTCACAATGAAATTTAAATACTATTATGGTGCATCCCGGGAATTGCACTAATACTATTATTCCATTAAAAGTAGACAACTTTTAATGGAATCTTTTTGTGACCTGATATTACTATTTGCTGGTGGGCGATTCGTGAATCGCCCCTACGATTTTCATCCAGATTTCGTTCCAATTTCGTAGGGGCGAACTGCGTTCGCCCGCGGGCGTTCAAAGAACGCCCCTACGAATTTCATCGATCTTCCGTCTGTTCCGTAGGGGACGATGCCCACATCGTCCCGCTTGTAGGAACTACCAAATTTGTGCAAATTGGGTTGTGCGTACC
>JAZOAV010000067.1:0-13459 GCA_045595645.1 Faecousia sp. | reverse complement strand
CGCTTGGCCTCCGACTTTGCGCGGCGAACTGTATGACCGCCGGCATCGCTGGCCAAAATCACCAGCCTCGCCCGTCCTGCACGGGCCTGTATGCCCACCTGCTCCTCTCCCAGGACGATGTTGCCGCCCTTGCGGGAGATAGACAGCAGGCCAAGGCTACGATCCTGTTCCATTGGCTTGCACCTCCAACTGCTGTTGTAAGCTGTCGTAAATTTCCTGCGGGATTTCCACTTCCAAGGCTCTGGGCAGGGCCTTGGATTTGACTGCCCGCTTTAAACATTCGGCATTGGGACACACATATGCGCCCCGCCCGGGAGCCTTTCCCTTGCTGTCTAAGGTAACTGCACCCTCCGGACTGCGTACCACGCGCAGCAGCTCCCGCTTGGGCTTCATTTCCCGACAGCCAAGACACTGTCGCTGGGGTATTTTCTTCTGCACGCTGCAATCCTCCTTTATTTATTCTTCTTCTGCTTCTGCGGGGGCTTCTTCCACAGCCTGAGAAGCAGGCTTGATATCGATCTTACAGCCGGTCAGGCGGGCAGCCAAACGGGCATTCTGACCCTCCTTGCCGATGGCAAGAGAGAGCTGGTCATCGGGAACGACCACACGGCAAGCCTTGGCATTGCCAAGCTGGGTGACGGAAATGACATCGGCGGGAGCCAATGCGGAGGCGACGAAGGTGCAGATATCCTCGGACCAAACCACGATATCCATCTTCTCGCCCTTCAATTCCTCCACGACCGCACCCACACGGGCACCCCGTGCGCCTACGCAGGCACCCACGGGATCGATGTTTTCCTCGGCGGCGTAGACAGCCAGCTTGCTGCGGGAGCCGGGCTCACGGGAGATGGCACGGATTTCCACGGCACCGGAGCTGATTTCGGGCACTTCCAGCTCGAACAGACGCTTGACCAAGGTGGGATGGGTACGGGAGACCAGCACCTGCGGGCCACGATTGCTGCGGCGCACCTCAATGACATAGACACGAATCAGATCGCCCTCGGAGAACTTTTCGCCGGGAACCTGCTCCTCGTGGGACAGGAAGGCATCGGTCTTATCCGTACCCTGACCAATGCGCACGGTAATATCTCCGTTGTCCGGCGCAATGCGCAGGACGGTACCGGTGAGGATCTCATGCTCCTTGGAGGAGAAGCTGTCGAAGATCTTGCCCCGCTCTGCTTCTCGAATGCCCTGAATAATGACCTGCTTGGCGGTCTGGGCGGCAATGCGGCCAAAATTCTGGGTCTTGATCTCTACATTGACCAGATCGCCCAGCTCGACCTTCTTGTCGATCTTACGGGCGGCGTCCAGCGTGATCTCCGTGGCGGGGGTAAAGACCTCGTCCACGACCTCCTTCTGGACATACATCTGCATCTTTTCTTCTGTCAGCTCCACGAATACATTGTCCGTGTAGCCGTCCTTATCCTTCTTATAGGCCGCAACCAGTGCCTGAGTGATGCGCTCTACCATGTAATCTACGGGAATGCCCCGCTCCTTCTCTAACTGCCGCAGAGCTGCAAAAATTTCAGCGTTCATTGTGCTTCTCCTTATGTTTGTTAAAATTCCACGCGCAGGCGAACCAGCGCAACATCGTTCTTTGCAAAGCGAAGCTCCTGACCCCGCATGGTGATGGTGACATCGCCGTTGTCATAGCCGCACAGCACACCGGGGAACTCCTTACTGCCGTTTTGGGGTTTGTAGAGCTTGACCATGACGGCGGCACCCATGTAGCGTTCAAAATCAGACGGACGCTTGAGCACCCGCTCCAAGCCCGCAGAGCAGACCTCGAAGCGATAGCTTTCGGGAATGGGGTCTTTTTCGTCCAAAACAGGGTCTACAGCACGGGACACGGCCTCGCAGTCGTCAATATCCACGCCGCTTTCCTTGTCGATATACAGCCGCAGGAACCATTCGCCGCCCTCACGGACATATTCCACATCCCACAGACTACAGCCGCACTGCTGTACCAGAGGCTCTGCAAACTGCCATACCTGCTCACTGATCTTCATGGCACGGTCTCCTTTCAAGACGAAAGAGAGGGGAAATCCCCTCTCTTTAGTAAAGTATACTATAGATTGTCTTTATTATAACACCCTTATTCCCGAAATGCAAGTGTTTTTTGAAACTTTTATGGAAAAATCGGGCTGCTTTTTGCCGAAAACCGCTTCAGCAATCCAAAAGGAGAATCAGAAGGTCAGCGCAATGTAGCGTTTTATAAACTCTATATCGGTATTGTTCTTATAGCCTAAGTAGTTAGCATCATTGACAATATCGGCAATCTCCCACTTTTCGCCGGTCCACAGCTCTGCGTAAACATGACCGTCTATGTGACCATCGGAGAAGCGGCACTTAGCATGGACATATCTTGCGGGAATTCCCTGTGCACGGGCACAGGCAATGACCAAATGTGCCATATCACAGCAGTTTCCTTTCTTAGTATTCCAGACCTCAACTGCGCCTTTTATGGTGTTCCTGTAGGGTTCATAGCGGGTTTGTTCATTCAGATACTTGACCAGGTTTTTGGCGGCCTGGCGCAATGTCTTTGCATCGCCGATGGCCTCCCTGCTTACGGCCTTAATGGTTGAATGGGTGACCTGACAGTCTTCCGTAGCCTTCAGATATTCGGGGTACATTGCCTTTGCGGCAGCCCGTTCTGCGGCGATGGTACCCACCACATTAGACCATTTTCTGGTGACCACATAGTTAGGAAGGCGATTCTTACTCCTTGCAAAAAGGAGAACCCTCGCCATGGTGTACAGGTAATTCTCATAGCGGAGCTTTCCCTTGGAGGAGGTCACATAGTTCAGAGCCCGACCGTTGGTATCCATCCACTTGTAGATTTTCTTTGCAAGGCTAACATATTCCGACTTCTGCATCTTAAAGGTAGAGGACAGAGTTTCCGAGGGATTCGGACACTTGCCGTATTCCTTAACGGTGATCTTAGTGGATGTGGACTTGCCGTCATTCAGCATCACGACGGCCTTGGAGGCCAGATACAGGAATTGCTCACAGGTGACCTTGGTGCCGTTGCAGCTTACGGCGCTGGGCAGCTTCTTGTTGTTCTCGATGGAGTTGACCAAATTTTTGCCACCGATCAGAATATCGGCAATGCTGATTTTAACGGTGGCAGCGGATGCCGTGGGTGCCAGCATGGAGAACATACTCACGAGGGTACACAGCACCAAAACAAATGCGATCAGAGAGTTTGTGCGTTTCATTTTTTGCCTCCTTATATTTCGGGAAACCAAGCCATAGGATTGTTTTCCAGTTTATGAATATTTTATCACGCGCCTGCAAAATGTCAACAAGTTTTTCACTTTTTCTAAATTCAAATCCTGAATATTTGCATATTTGTGTAAATTGCACAAAGTTTTCGGAAAACAGAGAGGCGTCCCTACGGCGTTATACGCTGGTGATAAGCGTGCCCTGCGAGACAGGCGGAAGTGCAATAAAATCCGCGGGCGACCTGTGGCCGCCCGCGTGCAGGACGATCGGATTTGCTTACTCTGCCTGTGTTTGGGGCAGAGGACTTGTGCAACGGTGGTTTTCTGCCCGATTATGGGGCGCTTCTCCGTGAATCACGGGCAGCTTGGGATCTCGAATTTCGTTGTACCGTTCCGGTGTTTTTCGTTCCATAGTATCGCCTCCGCAGATAGTTTTTGTGTCACTTGGCGGGTTTATTCTCGCTTTGTTTGAACGGCCTGCCGTTCCTTTCTGTTCATCCTTGGCAAAGTATATAAAATCACAGCTGACTTTTTATCATATTCTCCAAAAAAACATTTCCTTCTTGACATTTGGCAAAACTTGGTTTATGTTAAAATTGAAAAAGTAAGCGTTTACAATGGGGAGATATCCCGTAAAAAGGAGGATAGCCCATACAAATGAAGCAGGAAGCCAACATTTACGAAATCGCCAGGGAAGCAGGCGTTTCCATTGCCACCGTATCCCGTGTCATCAATCACACCTCCACCGTCAGTGAAAAAAGCACCAGACGGGTGCTGGATGCCATCCAAAAATTGAATTATGTGCCCAACAGTGCCGCCCGCAGTCTGTCTACTGCCACCTCTACCACCATCGGTGTGGTGGTTCCCGATATTGAAGACCCCTTCTTCTGCCATCTGCTGCGGGGCGTGACCTTGGCGGCAGACGAAATGCACCTGAAAATCATGCTGTTTAACTCCGGCGAAAGTGCAAAGCGGGAGCATGATATTTTGGAATCCATGCGGGAACAGCGGCTTCGGGGCATTATCATCACCCCTGTTTCTGCCGTGGATGAGCAAACGGTACATGCCTTGAAAGCCTTTGAAGCCTTGGGCATTCCCGTGGTGCTTTTGGACCGTGAAATGGAGAACTGTGACCTGGATCGTGTGGTAACGGACGACGAGGACGGCGTGTACCACGCAATTTCCGCTTTGATCGAGCTGGGACATCGGGACATTGCCATCATTACCGGCCCCTATACCACGCGCCCCGCGCAGGCGCGTCTTCATGGCTACAAGCGTGCCATGGAACAGCACGGTCTGCCTCTGCGGGAGGCATACATACGGGAAGGGGATTTTAAGGTACAGCTTGCCTACGAGAGAACCTTGGAGCTGTTGCGCCTGCCCCAGCCGCCTACGGTCATTTTCGCCTCCAACAATATGACCACCTACGGCTGTCTGCGGGCTTGCCATGAGCTGGGACTTGTCCCGGGAAAGGATCTTGCCCTTGTGGGTTACGATGATATTCCGGAGCTTGATTGGCTGAATTATCCCATTTCCGTGGTGGCGCGGGATGTGCCTGCCATGGGTGAACGCGCTATGCGCCGCCTTCTGCAACGCTTTGCATCGGAGACACAGGAACGCATCCGCATCTGCCTGGGCACAGAGCTGATTTTCCGCGGCTCGGAGCGAATCTGCCCTGATTGAGAGAAGACAAGCAACGCCGCGGCGTTGCTTGTTTTGATAGAGAGCGTCTTGCACCGCCGCATGAAACTGTGGAGCGAAAAAATATTCAAAAATCTTGGTAGATTTACTTGAAATTCTAACTTTAAGCGGTATAATAATAGGTGCAGGAAACCATTGTGTTTTCAAATGCAAAATTTTGGGAGACGAAAACGCGGCAGCTTTCTGTCGGTTTTCTTCCACGACATTGAGGAGGTCACTATGAAAATGCGCAGAGTTCTTTCCTTTCTCCTGACTATGGCAATGATTTTTTCCATGTTCGCAATGTCTCTCTCTGCCGGTGCTGCAGCGGGAGAACCACCCATCAAAAAGGAGACTCGTTCCCGTACAGTCAACGGCTACTACACCGACGAGGAAATGATGGAAATTCTGAATGTGGATTACGAAACACTGCAGCGTATGAGTAAAGATGCCTACACTGCCATGATGACCAATACCATGTGGGATGTTTCGGCCTATGGCGTGAAGCGTAATACGCCCGCGGCAGATGCTCTGTTTGATTTGATCGCCCAAAATCCGGAGTGCTTTTTCATCACGGGCTATGGCTACTATCGCTCGGGAGAAACGATTACAGGGATCATCGGTAGGTACGCATTGAGCTATGAGGAGTCTATGAAGATGCACAGCGAAATGGTTGCCGCTGTGCAGGAGATCCTTTGCATGTTCCGCCGCTACGAAGATTTGACGGATTTGGAGCTTGCTCTGCTGGTGCATGACTATCTTGCGGCAAACTATGAGTACTATGTGGAGGGTGTTGTGCCTTGGGTTGACGATTGGGGCGCCAGATACTCGGCATACGGCCTTTTGGTAAAGGGGTCTGCGGTATGCCAAGGTTATGCCGAAACATATGCTTATCTCATGACACGGCTTGGTATTCCTTGTAGTATGTGCCTATCCAGTGAGTTGAACCACGCGTGGAATATCCTGGAGCTCGACGGTCTGGACTATCATGTGGATGTCACTTGGGACGATCCTACCAAGGATCGCAGTGGTTATGTCAGGCACACAAACTTCCTGCGCTCTACGGAGGGCATAAAAGCAACCGGTCACACAGCAGAGGATTTAACCGCAAAGCCCACCAATACAGAATATGACACCGCCTTTTGGCAGAATTCCTACACAGCATTCTGCATGTTTAACGGAACGATTTATTATGTTGCCGACCGTGCGCTGTACTCCTGGGTCGATGGCGTGAGTACAAAGTTGCTCCCTTTGGAATACAGATGGCCTGCAAGTGCCACCACACTCTATACCAGGAGCTACACGATCCTCAACACCGATGGGGAAAGCCTGTTTCTCACCACTCCCAGGCAGGTTTTGAAGTACATCCCTGAAAGCAACACCACAGAGGTTGTCTATACCTATACCAACACCGATAACCTCTATAATATTTACGGCCTCGCGATAAGAAACAACAACCTCTATATCGAGGTCAATAACTCCGCAACCTTTAGTGATACCACGAAGAAGGAAAACCAAATCGTGATTCCTTACCGCACGGGTTCTTACGAGGTTCATATCTATGACAGCGGTACTGTCACCACTGTGCCTACCTGCACCACAGCAGGCGTTAAAACCTATACCTGCACAGCATGTAATACGACAAAAACCGAGGAAATTGCCGCTTTGGGTCACATTGTGACCTCTAAGGTAACTCCCCCCACCTGCACCGAACAGGGCTATACTACCCACAGTTGCTCCCGTTGCGGTCGTTCCAATCAGGATACCTATGTTCCCGCAACAGGGCACAGCTATACAAGCAAGGTCGTAACTGATGCCACCTGCACCGCCGACGGCGTAAAGAGCTTCCTTTGCTCTGCCTGCTCCCACAGCTACACCGAAGCCATTGCCGCAACGGGACATACGCCCGTAACAGACGAGGCGATTGTTGCCACCTGTACGCAAACAGGTCTGACGGAAGGCTCTCACTGCTCCGTTTGCAACGCTGTCCTCATGGCACAGGAGATCGTGGAAGCAACGGGACATACGCCTGTAACGGACGAGGCGGTTGCCGCCACCTGTACACAAACAGGTCTGACGGAAGGCTCTCACTGCTCCGTTTGCAACGCTGTCCTCGTGGCACAGGAGATCGTGGAAGCAACGGGACATACGCCCGTAACGGACGAGGCAGTTGCCGCCACCTGTACGCAAACAGGTCTGACGGAAGGCTCTCACTGCTCCGTTTGCAACGCTGTCCTCGTGGCACAGGAGATCGTGGAAGCAACGGGACATACGCCTGTAACGGACGAGGCAGTTGCCGCCACCTGCACACAAACAGGTCTGACGGAAGGCTCTCACTGCTCCGTTTGCAACGCTGTCCTCGTGGCACAGGAAACCGTAGCTGCTTTGGGACACGAATATGCTTGCATTGACAACTGCAACGGCACGCACACCGGAACTTGCGCACGATGCGGAGACAGCATAACAGAGAACCACAGCTTCGCCAATGGCGAATGTGTCTGCGGCGGCAAGGAGATCCTTGTTGACGAGAACATGAAGATTCTGCATACCTTAGACTTAGCAAGTGATATTTCCATCACCTTCGCAGTCCCTATGTCTGCGCTGGCGGGCTATGATAACTATTATCTGGAGTGCATCCTGCCTGAATACGAAGGCAACGAACAAATCGGCACCTCCACCATCCAAATCCAGCCCGTTGTCAGCGGAAATTACTATTATTTCACCCTCACCGGCATTACCGCTGTGCGCATGGGCGACATGGTGGATGCGGTTCTGTATATGACCAAGGGCGCACAGACCTACCGCTCCAATACGGACAGCTACAGCGTTGCCACTTATGCCTACGGTATGCTCAACAGTACCACCAATGCCAAGATGCTGACCCTGTGCGCGGATTTGCTCCGCTATGGCGCGGAGGCACAGACCTACAAGGGCTATCGCACCGATGCGCTGGTAGATGCTGCTATGACCGAAGCGCAAAGAGACTATCTCAGCGATACGGAGGCTTTGACATTTACCGCAACAGACAGCAATCTTGAAGACATTGAAGGGCCCGTGGTGCACTGGGTGGGAAAAACGCTGGACCTTGCCTCCAAGGTGGGCGTGAAATTCGTATTCGATGCTGCGAACTATGGCGGCGACATTGCAAATCTCTCCATGACGGTCATGTACCAAAACAGCGATGGCGAGATGCAAACCGTCGTACTGACGGATGCGGAGGTCTATAACGGCGCAAACGGCTACTATAGCTTTGCCTTTTACGGCTTGCTCGCCTCCGAGCTGCGTACCGTCGTAGAGGTCATGATATCCGAGGGCGATATTCAGCTCAGTGAAAGCGTTCGCTACAGCATGGAAACCTACGCCGAAAAAACGGAGGGTACTGCTTTGGAACCTCTGACCCGAGCCTTGTTCGCTTATTCCGACAGCGCAAAAGCATATTTCACCAAATAAATGCATTGCATGTGAAACGAAATCATCCACGATAGGAAGGAAATGAGATGAAGAAAAAAGTAGCGGTTTTTGGCAGTTTTGTTGTGGACTTAATGGCAAGAGCACCCCATCTGCCCGTCCCCGGCGAGACGGTACGGGGTAGTCTGTTCCAACAGGGTGCCGGCGGCAAGGGCTTCAATCAGGGTGTTGCCGCCCATAAGGCCGGCGGAAATGTGGCAATGATCACCAAGCTGGGACGGGATTCTCTGGCGCAGATCGCTTTACAGGTTATGGACGAGATCGGCATGTCCAAGGAGCATCTGTTCTATCACGAGGAGATTCCCACGGGCACGGCTCTGATTTTCGTGGACGAAACCAGCAGTCAGAACGAAATCATCATCGTCCCCGGGGCTTGCAGTACCATCACCGAGATGGATATTGCCTCCGTGGAGCAGACCATCAAGGAGGCGGACTATCTGCTGTTGCAGTTGGAGGTCAATCAGGATGCCAACGAGCGGGTGGCAAAATTAGCCAAGGACAACGGCGTGCGCGTGATCATCAATACCGCGCCCTATCAGCCCATGACGGACGAATTTTTGAAGGGTGCTTATCTGGTCACGCCCAACGAGGTGGAAGCCGAAGAACAGACGGGCGTTGCCGTCACGGATTTGGCAAGTGCGGACCGTGCCGCGCAGGTCTTTTTGGATAAGGGCGTGGAAAATGTGCTCATCACTCTGGGCGGTCGCGGCGTGTATATCCATACGGCGGAGGGCTCGGAAATCATCCCCGCCTACCGCGTGAAGGCATTGGATACCACCGGCGCGGGAGATGCCTTCAACGGCGGTCTGCTCGCCGCCTTGTCCGAAGGCAAGACGCTGGCAGAGGCCTGCCGCTTTGCCAATGCCCTGGCGGCACTCTCCGTGCAACGCCTCGGCACCACCGCTTCTATGCCTTGGCGCGAGGAAATCGACACCTTCATCGCCGCCCAAAGCTAAAAATCGTGCAGGGACGGCATTCCCGTTCTTCTGCGCGTCTCGGATATTATGTAAACCCACAATCATATTCGCACCACCCCATAGCGCTCCCATATGCGCCGCCGCGCATACATTGTTTTTCTGTTTTTGTGTGAAAAACGGAATACAATGCAGAAAAATAGACAACGAGAAAACAAGAGCAAAAAGGAGAAAACAAGAGATTTTGCGAGTTTCCTCGGAGAGAGAACAATTTTTCAAAAATAATGCTTGACATTCGATTTTCTCTGTGATATAAAGTATAAGCTGTCTAAAACAGCTCGAATTGTTAATATATATTTTATATACGGAGGAAATATCATGTCCACTACTCTGGTCAGAAAAGAAGATGTGCAGCGCAAGTGGTACATCATCGATGCAGCCGATCAGCCCCTGGGCCGTACCGCTGTCACCATCGCCAACATCCTGCGCGGCAAGGTTAAGCCCGACTACACCCCCAATGTCGATTGCGGCGACTATGTCATCGTAATCAATGCCGAAAAGGCAGTTCTCACCGGCAGAAAGCTGGATCAGAAGCACTACTACCATCATTCCGGCTGGATTGGCGGCCTGAAGGATGTCAAGTACAGAACCCTCATGGCTCAGCGCCCCGAGTTCGCCATGGAGCTCGCCGTTAAGGGCATGCTCCCCAAGAACACCATCGGCCGCGCAGCCCTCACCCGCCTGAGAGTCTTCAAGGGCAGCGAGCATCCCCATGCAGCCCAGAAGCCTATCGCTTGGCAGGAATAATTCAGGAGGTAACAGACAATGTACGAAAGCAAGAGACAGTATCAGTACGGCACCGGCAGACGCAAGTCTTCCATCGCTCGTGTCCGCGTTTATGAAAACGGCACCGGCTCCATCATCATCAACGGCCGTGATATCGACGATTACTTCGGTCTGGATACCCTGAAGCTCATCGTCCGTCAGCCCCTGGTCAGCACCGACACCGTGGGTAAGGTTGACATCATCTGCACCGTCAAGGGCGGCGGCGTGACCGGCCAGGCCGGCGCCATCCGTCATGGCATTTCCCGTGCACTGCTGGGCCTGAACGCCGAGTTCCGCGCCACTTTGAAGGCCGCCGGCTTCCTGACCCGTGACCCCAGAATGAAGGAACGCAAGAAGTACGGTCTGAAGGCAGCCCGCCGCGCTCCCCAGTTCTCCAAGAGATAATCTATCTCCCATACAGAACATCCAAAAACCCAGAAGCCACAATGGTTTCTGGGTTTTCTTTTTTCGTGCATAGCCCCATTTGGTGCAAATTTGGTGCAAGTTTTTTAGATTCGTTATATTTTTCGTTTCGTTTTATATCATGGAATATCTTGTACAAAGGAGCATGATATTATGGGTAGACTTAAAATCTTTTTGACGAATTTAGGGAAATACAACGAAGGCTGTCTAATGGGCGAGTGGGTGAAACTGCCTGTTCCAGAGGATAAATTAGAAGCTGTGAAGCACCGTATCGGCATTAAAGAGCGATATGAGGAGTATTTTATTACGGATTATGAATCCTCTTTACTCAACCTCCATATCAGCGAATATGCCAGCATTTCCGAGCTGAACCAGTTTGCAGAGAAGGTCGAAGGACTGACCGACTATGACTATGAAAAGCTGTCTGCTGTTCTGGAGATGGAGAGCGGTATGAGCATTGCGGAAATTATTGCACTCATAGACGAACTGGATAACTTCGACCTCCTGCCTGATGTTCACGACGATGAAGCCCTTGGCGAATACTACGCCGATTGCGGTTGCATCTTCGCCAATGTCCCCGACCATATCCAGAGGTATTTCGACTATGAAGCATACGGCAGGGATATTCGATTGGAAGGGTGTGGTGCCTTCACTAGTTACGGATATGTGGAAGACAATAGATAATACAAGAGAGCGTGCTCTTTCGAACACACTCTCAGGGCCATCAATAATCAGCGATGACGAATACGAGTAGTCGTTCTGACTTTAACCGTACCCTTAACTTTGATTTTAATCGCAGTCTTGGACATACTGATGTACCTCCGCCATGTATAATACATTCAGATAATATACATCACGAGAAACCTTTCTGGCTAGTAGATTATAAATGTTTTTATTGTTTTTGTCAAGAATAGATTGTGATTGAAGCCACGGAAAAAGCAGGGAGTTTTCGCTCCCTGTTTTTGTTATTTTTGCTTGTTATATTCTTCCTCCATTTGCAAGAGCTTATCTCGATTCCATAGGATGATTCCATTTTTGTTAGCCAGTTCGATTGCAGACTTCGTAAAATACCGATTGGTCAATACAACACCAACATGGCATTGGTAGTAAGCTTTGCCTGCAAATACTTCCTGAACAGCTCTATTGCCGATATCGGAGGAATGGCACTTGCATTGGATGCCATATTTCACATCTTCTTTATAGGCAATAATATCGACCCCCTGGTCGCCGCTTCCTTGTGTAACCTTGATTTTTTCAAAACCGTTTTGGGCCAGCACATCGGCGCAGAATCGTTCAAACTCATGCCCTTCCATATCGTCAAATGAAATTTTTTCATTTTCAATGCTTATTCCAATCCCATACTTGTCGCCACCACGATATGCGGTGACTTCAGCATTACCTAGTCCATCAATATGAACATCAATTTCATAAAATCCAAGTTCTTGCAAGTATTCTTCAAATTTTTGGGTATACACGGTGCCAAAACCACATAGCACCTTATAATAGGAAAGCACAAGGTCTACAATATCGTCCATCCCTTCAGCTAAAATATCCTGATAGAAAATATGAATATTGATACGATGTATCTTATGGTTATAAGGCACCGTTACATTGACAGACAAAAAATCAGGAGCCACCTCCATCTGAAAGCCTTGCATTCCTTTTTCGGCCAGCAAGTTTACCAATTCATTTCTACAATATTCCAGCATTGCATCGTGGTCTTCTTCATATTTGTCTAAAGAACGGTCCTCCTGTGTGCGTATACTAATATGGCTCTGGTACTCTATTCCGTTCAAATAAGCAACAACATATTTCACGTACTTTCCTTTGAGTTGACACCCACTTAAAAGGGGGTTGTTCACCAAATAGCCTAATAATTGTTCTTCAATATTTATATTATCTTCTGCCGATAAGTCCCTAAGGATACTCGTGTATGAAAAACCAAAAATCTGATGCAGTCCCTCTACAATTTCTTCATAGGTATGTTTCTCACTAATACATGTAATACTAAAGTCGATTTTTGATTCACCGTTCCAGAATACGGTATACAGATAAAAATTAGGAGGTTGTTCATTTTTTGGCTCTATATGATGTAGGCGCACAAAAACACCATGGTATCCTGAAAGTGTTAGCGGTTTCCAATATTCATAATGTTTAGCTGGTAAAAGCATAGCTATAATCTCCTTGGTTATCAATTTATATACTTATCCCATCCACGCAAATACCTCGAAAACAAATTCGATTGTGTTTCCTCTTAGGAATACTGGCTTAATCTCTCTAAATTGAATATGTTATAGGCACTGTAAACAGCATATTCATTTTAGCAGATTTGCTTCAAAAAATCTATCTCTTTAGTTATTTTTATCAGAATTAGGAATATTTTTTTCGCTACCATCTATAATGTAGAAGATGGTCTTTTCACCATCATCATTTCCTTTAAGTTCCTTTCGAAAGTGTATAGAAAGACTATTCCATAAGACAGTAACACATTACTGGTGCATTGATTGCTAATACACAAGGCGAGAACTTTTATAGGTGGTATATTTTACAGGTGGTAATATAAATAGGTTAAAAGACAAGCGAGTGACCCTTCGGGGTCGCTCGTTTTTTGCATTCGTTTCGGTGACAAGTGCGCATCGTTTCCGATGGCGGATCGTCACCGGAAACGATGACACTTGTTTAAGTCACGAGTTGAAAATTTCCAACTAAAGTCACATAGAAAACGGAGCATTTCTTGCATTATGGGAGAGTTGGCGAGTTATGAGCCGTTTTTGTTTTTGCCGTTGCTTATTTTATTTTGTAATGCCTTCTGCCTTACAAAATAAAAGGGATATTGTATCGGCATCTTGCCGATACAATATGTCTGCGACTGGCAAGGAGCAGACTTGTACCGAAACGAAGTGGAAAGCAAGTGCTTTCCTCGTA
>JAZOAV010000066.1:0-4870 GCA_045595645.1 Faecousia sp. | reverse complement strand
TGGGCTACGATATGTATTTGAAGCTCTTGGAAGAAGCAGTTTTGGAGGAACGGGGAGAAAAGCCCATGGTGGGGGTGTCCTGCCCCGCCGATTTGGATGTGACCGCCAACATCGACAAGCGGTTTGTATCCAGCGGCGAGCAGCGTATGGATCTGTACCGCCGTATGGCCGCCATCCGTTCTCACGAGGATTCCGAGGAGCTTTTGGACGAGATCGTTGACCGCTACGGCGACCCGCCCAAGGGCGTGATCAACCTGATCGATATTGCCCTTCTGCGTGCAAGAGCAGCGGCGGCAGGCATCAGCGATATCACCCAAAGCGGCCGCACCCTCTGCCTGACACTGCGGAGCTTTGACTTCGAGATCATTGGTCAAATTTGCAACAAGGATTGCTATAAAAAGCGGATATTCCTGTCCCCTAAGGCAGAAAAGCCTACTTTAACACTGCATTTACTAAAAGATGAAAACTCCCTTCATGCCGCAGAAGCACTGGTAGCCGCCTTTGTCGCGGAAGGCGGCTAAGTCTTCTGATGCAGAATGCAGGGGGTTATATCCAAACGCACAAAAATAAGTTTACATAATGTCCATATATTTCTTGCAAAGACCCTTGCATTTTGCTCGTTCTACGGTATAATAAATATGGTAGAACCATCGTCACAAAGGAGAACACTATGGGAAAATTTGAATCCTCAGGCGACAACAGAAGCCGAAGCCAAGCAGAGCGTCAGGCTGAAAAGCAGGCCCGACAGCGACAGGGAGGCTCTCCGTTGCTTCTGCGCCTTTTGATTGTTATCATTGTCGCCATTCTTGGCGTCATGGCATATTTGGTGCTCAAGGACAGAAAGCCGGGCGCACCGGAAAATCTTTATATTCGTGATAACACCTATATTGCCGGTGTGAATGTGAGCGGCTTGACGCAGGAGCAGGCCATCAAGCTCCTGCAGGAAGCCTTCCCGCCCATAAGACAGCCGGCCACCAATGAACAGGGTGAGGCAACGGAGCCCATGCTGTCCCGTCTGTATGCCAACAGCAACCTGAGCATTCGGGTGTATACCCGTGCTGACGGCTTCATTCCCTATCAAACCACCTATCCCATTCCCGAAACGGAGCAGCAGGCCCGAACCGATGAGCAATTCCACTTGGAGCGAACCATTCAGCTTCCTGCTTCCCATGTGGAGCTGATGCTGGATTTAAATGCCATTGTAGAGCTGGCGTATTCCTACGGCCGTGAGGTGGAGATCGATCACACGGACCGTGTGGATGTGCCTCTGCAAAGCTGTCTGCAATGGAACGAATCCTATGTGCGGGATGTGCTGCGGATCAATGCGGAAGAACTGCGTTTGGAGGGTGGCGAAAGCACCGTCGTACCGGGCAAGACCCTGCTGACCAACGAGGACGGCACGGGCAAGGAAGTGGATTGCCTCATGGTCACGCTGGGCAGCGTTGGCCGCAATGTGGATGAGGAAGCCCTCTACAACGCCATTTTGGATGCCTACAGCAGCTTCACCTTTGTGGTGGATTACTATTGCGAGGAAACCGTCCCCGCTGCGCTGGATTTGGACGCCCTTTACACAGAATACCAGTGCATCGCCCCCGTAGATGCGATCTGTGATCCGACCACCTTTGCCATAACCGATGAGGTCGCAGGCTACGGTTTTACCATGGAGGAAGCCATCACCGCCTGCAACGAGGCAGAAAACGGAACCTTCACCCTGCCTCTGCGGGAGCTGCATGCCACCGTGACCCGTGCCGATTTGGAAGCTAAGCTGTTTCGGGATGTGCTGGGCAGCTACAACAGCCCTCATGTTTGGAATCCTCCCCGCACCAAGAACCTGGAGCTGGCAAGCAAGGCCATCAACGGTACCATTCTTCTGCCAGGCGAGGAATTCTCCTTTAATAAGATCGTCGGTGAGCGAACTGCTGAAAAGGGCTACGGCGAAGCCGGTGTCTATGTAGGCGGCCGCACGGAAAACCAGTTGGGCGGCGGCGTGTGTCAGGTGGCCTCCACCATCTATTACTGCTGCCTGAAGGCTGATTTGAAGATTACCGAGCGTTATGAACACCAGTACACCCCCTCCTATGTCCCTTGGGGCATGGATGCTACCATCTACTGGGGCTCTCTGGACTATCGCTTTGTCAATTCCACGGCGTACCCCATTCGGATCGACGCTTGGGTAGAGGACGGCTATGTTAAGGTGCGCCTCATTGGAACGGAAACCAAGGATTATACCGTGGAGCTGGACTTTGGCATTGTGGACGAGGATCCCGCCGGGGAAAAGACCGTCTATATCCACCCCGCCATGAATCAGTACAGCAAATTTAAGGACTATAAGCATGGCGAAACCATCCAGACTGCCTACGATGGCTACATCGTCAAGACCTATATGTACAAGTACGATGCCGACGGAAATTGGATCTCCACCACCCAGGTCAATACCTCCAAGTATGACCGTCGGGACAAGGAAATTGCCTATGTGCTGGATCCCAATAAGCCTATGGATGAACAGATCGCAGCGATAGAGAATCCTACAGAACCTACCGAACCTCCCACGGAGCCTCCTACGGAGCCGACGACTGAGCCGACCACCGAGCCGACCACGGAGCCTCCCACGGAAAGCGAGCCCACAGAAAGTGAACCGCCGACGGAAAGCACCGACCCTACCGAAACCGAAGGCACCGAATAAAAAAGAAGCTTGCACAGCCCATTCCGACGCTGTGCAGGCTTTTATACTATTATTTCTCCCAAATAACAATCAAAAACGAAACCTTTCAGGCAATCCCTCCGTCTCGCCTTCCGGCGAGCCACCTGAAGGTGAATTGCCCGCAAGGGCAAGAGAGGCCACCCTGGGGTGCCCTTTACACAAGGGAGGCTTTGGTGCAAAGCTCATTTCGGGCTTTTTTGACACGCTCAGAAAACGCAGGAGCTTGTGCTCCTGCGTTTTTGGTTCTTTGATAGTTTACTTGGCCTTGGGGCCGGCGTTGACGATATGGGCGGGCATGTTGGGGTACTTCTTGGCGAAGTTCTCGGCAAACATGGTTGCCAGCTTGTTTGCCTGCTCGTCGTAGGCTTCCTTGTCGGCCCACAGACCACGAGCGTCCAGCATTTCATCAGGCACATTGGGGCAAGAGGTGGGGAAGTCCACATTGAATACATCGTGGTGCTTGAATTCCACGGTGTCGAAGTCGCCGTTGAGGGCTGCGGAGACCATGGCGCGGGTATATGCCAGCTTCATGCGCTTGGCACCTGCTGCTGCGGAGCCGCCTGCCCAGCCGGTATTGACCAGATAGACCTTTGCGCCGCTCTCACGGATGCGCTTGCCCAGCATTTCTGCGTAGACAGAGGGATCCATGGGCATAAAGGGCTCGCCGAAGAGGGTGGAGAAGGTGGGCTGAGGCTCGGTAACGCCACGCTCCGTGCCTGCCAGCTTAGAGGTAAAGCCGGTGACGAAGTGGTACATGGCGGCATCCTCGCTCAGACGGCTGATGGGAGGAAGAACGCCGAAGGCATCGGCAGTCAGGAAAATAACCACCTTGGGAATGCCGCCCACGCCGGGGATGGCAGAGTTGGAGATGTACTCTACGGGATAGCCCACACGGGTATTTTCCGTCAGGGAGCCGTCGTCAAAGTCGAATTCACGGGTTTCCTCGTCCATGACCACATTTTCCACCAGGGAACCGAAGCGGATAGCGTTCCAAATTTCGGGCTCGTTCTCCTTCTTCAGGTTGATGCACTTGGCGTAGCAGCCGCCCTCGATGTTGAAAATGCCGTCGTCAGCCCAGCCATGCTCGTCGTCACCGATGAGCTTACGGTTGGGGTCAGCGGAAAGGGTGGTCTTGCCCGTGCCGGACAGGCCGAAAAACACGGCGGTCTCGTGGGTCACGGGATCCATGTTGGCAGAGCAGTGCATGGGCAGGATGTTTTCCTTGGTCAGCACATAGTTCATGGTGGAGAACACGCTCTTCTTGATTTCACCGGCATAGCGAGAGCCTGCAACGATGATTTCGTGGGCTTCGTAGTCGATGATAATGGCAGCTTCGGAGTTCACGCCATCCACTTCGGGGTCGCACTTGAAGCCGGGGGCACAAATCAGAGTGTAATCGGCATCGCCGTAGGCAGCCAGTTCTTCCTCGGTGGGGCGAATGAGAAGCTGATGAATGAACAGATTCTGAGAAGCTAACTCGTTGATGATGCGGAACTTCTTGGTATGGGCGCGGTCAGCACCTGCAAAGCCGTCGAAAATAAAGATTTCTCTGCCCTGCAAATAGGCGCACATTTTGCCCTTGATGGCTTCAAAGCGTTCCTTGGAAATGGGACGGTTGACCTTGCCCCATGCAATATCATCATGAATGGCGGGGGTGTCCACGATAAACTTGTCGTTAGGGGAGCGACCGGTATACTTACCGGTGGTGACGACGAGCGCGCCGGTGTTGGAGAGCTTGCCTTCCCCGCGGCGCAAAGCGGCCTCCGTGAGCTGCGCGGGGCCTAAGTTACGGTACACTGCTTTGGGGGCCAAAATACCCATTTTTTCCAGGCCGTAAGTTTCCATAGTAGTTCCTCCTATTCCTATTCCGCCGCAACTGCGGCTTATGTATATCTTATGATGAAAGTGCAACCTTCACCAGTACCAAGTATATCATATTTTTTTCTAAATTTCTACCGTTTTTTGCAATTATTTTCACTCCGTTTGTAAAATTATAAGCCGCCCCGCCGACACCGTACCATCTTCGTTGGAAACCGTAGGGGCGAACTGTGTTCGCCCGCGTGTAGGAACCACCGAATTTGTACAATGTTGGTCATGCGTACCGTCTGTCGCTTCGCGGTTCGGGCGGACACGCAGGTCGCCCCTACGATGAAGTCGGGTGGTAGCCAT
>JAZOAV010000065.1:0-3022 GCA_045595645.1 Faecousia sp. | reverse complement strand
CAGAAATTTTCAATAAATGTTATAGAAGGAATTGAGGATGTGGGCAAGGTGCCGATCCTCGAGCTGACCGTATGGGAGGGCGAGGCACATGAAACCGGTCACATTCCCGAGCCTGCGGGCGAGGAGCCTGTGCAACTAATTAAAGACCTTAAGCCCTATCTCATCCCCTCCACCTCGAACGCTGCGTATTACCCCGATCTCGAATACTCAGATGGCAGAACAGGCATCAAGATGTGCAGCGTCGGCTATGAATATGTGATTGTGACCCCTGTTAGCTGGGGCGGTGACGAAGATATCTATTTTAATCTGGAAGGAAAATATAACTACCTAACCTTTACCGCCGGCACAGCGGACAGAACCACAACCTATGACGAGGGCGCGGCCTGGCTGACCGTGTATGCTGACGGAAAGATCATTCACGAGGAAGTGTATTCCACGCACGAGCTGCAAAGACGGACGGTGCTGGATGTCAGCGGATGCCATCAGCTGAAATTCGTTTGGTCTAATTTGGAAGGAAATGAAAACTACGGAACCGCCACCGGCGGTGTTTTTGGCATCTGTGATGCCTATCTTACCACCACCGAAGCGGCCTTGGAGACCATTGAGTATTCTTCCCGCGAAGTACCGAACAGACCGGTCAAAATGGTATCCGAGCTTGGTACCTTCGGTGTGATCAGCAATCTTTCAGAGGATGCGGTGTTTGACGGTTCGACGAACCTGAAGACCTTCTCCATGGGCGGCATCAAATACAACGAGGGCATTATGCTCTACTCTATGAACAGTATGCTTGTGACAAAGCCTGCCTATGCTGCCTTTAACCTTGACGGAAAATACAACACCATATCCTTTGTGGCAGGTCATATCTCCAACAGTAATGTTTACGAAAATGACCAAATTGAGATCTATGCAGACGGTAAGCTGATCAAGACCATCGATGTCGTATGCCATATGATTCCACAGGAGTATATTGTGGATGTAACGGGCTGTAAGCATCTTGAATTTGTCTCGGGCAAACAGACGAATTATCGTCAGGAGCGCCCTGTATTCGGCATTGCCGAGCTGGTGGCGTACCCTGACGGATATGTTGAAACCGACCTGTTCCCCGAAAGAGTACCGGCGGATTTCGGCCCCAGCTGTGACCTCATTGACACCTTCGGCTTCTACGATGTTTACAATTCCCATATCAGCAAGCAAATCGGAGCTGTCAGCGTGCAGGACGGCTACTATGACGGAACGACCCAAAAAAATACATTTACGGTTGGCGACAAAACCTACAACAAGGGAATTTTGCTCAAGACCAATGTTCATTTGGAGCTTGATATGGGTGGCGTCGCAGGTACGACGGTACTCGGAGCAGGGGTCGCAGGAGGATGGGGACTTTCCCTTTTGGCGCTTGCCGCTTCGGGCACCGCATATGAATCTGCATGTGCTATGGCAAACATCAAGGGCAGCGGATATACCTCGGTAACCTTTACCGTGGCGATGCAAAAGAAATCAGGCAGTATCGCCGGTGACGAAACCACATTGATGATCGGCGCGGACAATGAGTGCGTTTGGGAGACCAGACTTCATAAGGATATGGAGCCCACCACCTTTACCGTAGAGCTTGGGGAGAATTGCGACAGGCTGATGTTCTGGCTGAATTGCTCGATCGAGGACGGCAATTCGCACACATACGCGATCTATGACATTACACTTAATAAGTAATTTCAAAAATATTCAGCGTTGAATAAATGCACAACAAACACCCGAGCAGGGCCGATGGCTTTGCTCGGGTGTTTTTATGAAAATTCAAATCACAGAATAACACGGTTATATGGTTGGCGGCGTTTGTAGGCTTTCGCAATCCCAAAAGGCATCATCACCAAGAGTTTCGAGGCTTTCCGGCAGCTCGACCCTTTCGAGAGCAGTACAGCCGCAAAACGCAAAATCCTCAATACTCAGACAGCCGCTCGGTATCTCGAGCGTCTCTATACTAATGCAATCGGCGAAGGCTTCATAGCCGATAGACCGCAAGGATGTTGGCCACGAGATCTGTTTGAGGCTCCTGCAATACTGAAAGCACTGTGTGGGTATCTCATCAATACCGTTTGGCAGATCAACCGAAGCAAGTGAACTGCAACCGCAAAAGGCATTGTTGCCAATAGCTGTCACTCCTTCGGGAATCAATATATTTTCAAGGGACTCGCAAAAGGCAAGCGCGTGTGCGCCGATCTTCTCAAGGGATTTCGGCAAATGTACGCTTGTCAACGCCTTGCAGCCTCCGAAGATCTGCTCAGGTAGTTCTTTTAGATGATCAGGCAGAACCGCTCTTTCAAGCCCTTCGCAATACGAAAAGGCTTCGTTTCCCAAATAGTTAAGAGAGTCCGGCAGAATCAGCTCCTTGATCAAGGAGCAGTTGAAAAATGCCAGTCTTCCTATGTATTCGAGCTTGGGCGGAAGGATCAGCTCTTCCAAGTCTCGGCAGCCCTCAAATGCACGCTCACCGATCCAAGTCACGCTGTCGGGAATGCGAACGCTCTTGAGAAGCGAATTGCCCTGAAAAGCACGGTTCCCAATCGCCGTGACACCCTCGGGGATCTCCATTGTGAAGGGATGACGGGGCGACACGCCCTTCACAACACCGTCTTCAATCAAAAATTCAAGCTTTTCAGACATATTTTTACTCCTTAACAGCGTGAGCGGTTGTTATACCATTCCTTAAATTCCTCAATGGCTTTCATGACGGCTTCCACCTCGGCCTCGCTCAACGGAGCCGGGCTTCTGTTCTCCAAGGCACAGATGATCACATTGCCGTCTACGCTCCAATCTAAAAGCGAGCTCATCGGCCAGTTGTGGATCGTGCCGGATTTCACATTTTCGCGCACGATAAAGCAAAGCGGTCTTTTGATCCCTGCACGCTGTGCAACAGTCGGAGCCTCGCGAACATAATATCCGCTGACATCATAGTCAATGGCACGGCAAATGCCGTCCTCGGCAAAATCAAGGATGGTCTTTTTGAAGGGATCTCCCATGCAGGTGA
>JAZOAV010000064.1:0-11316 GCA_045595645.1 Faecousia sp. | reverse complement strand
GTTTCCACAATGCCCGCCATACGGACGATTTGCTCATCCCGATAGACCCCATCTCCCGATTCAAAGGATTGCAAAATCCGAAGAATAGGAATCACACCGCTGCCCTTGAGCATTTTGCGGTACTCGTCCATGGGGTGTCCGGATAGATACAGTCCGATGGTCTCCTTCTCCATTTGCATCAGCTCATTTTTGGGCAGCTCCGGCAGATTGGGAACAGGTATGCTCCGCTCCTCCGGTTCCAAAGCGGCAAATAGCTGCAGCTGCCCCGAAAGATTGTGCTTCCGGTTCTTGGACACATCATCCAAAATGATTTCATAAGCATAAAGCATCTGTGCCCGATTCAAACCCAAGCTGTCCATGGCACCGCACTTGATCAGATTTTCCACTGCTCGTTTGTTGAGATCCGAATCCAGCATCCGCTCTGCAAAGCTTTCAAGTGTTGTAAATGGGCCGTTTTTCTCCCGCTCTGCCATCATCTGACGAATCAGCCCACGGCCGATGTTTTTCACTGCACCCAAGCCAAAGCGAATTCCCTCTGCCTCCACGGTAAAGGAATCAGCAGAGTGGTTGATGTCAGGATAAAGCATGGAAATGCCCATTTCCCGACAGTCGGCAATGTAACCGGCAGTTTTTGTGGTATTATCCAGCACAGATGTCAGCAATGCCGCCATATATTCCTTGGGATAGTGGCACTTCAAGTACGCCGTGTCGTAAGCAACCTTGGCATAGCACACTGCATGGGCTTTGTTAAAAGCATAGTTGGCAAAGTCCAAAATTTCCTTGTAAATCGCCTGTGCCGCTGTCTCCGACACACCGTTGGCGATGGCACCGGCAATGCCCCGCTCCTTGTCACCGTAGACAAAGGCCTGCCTCTCGGCAATAATCACCTGCTCCTTTTTCTTGGAGATGGCGCGGCGCATATTATCCGCCTGTCCCAAGCTATAGCCGCCTAACTTTCGAAAAATCTCGATAACCTGCTCCTGATAGACGATACATCCGTAGGTAACGGACAAAATCGGCTCTAACTGAGGACACAGGTAGGTAATTTTCTCAGGATGGTGCTTATTATCGATAAAACGAGGTATGGAATCCATAGGGCCGGGACGGTACAGTGCCACGATAGCCGTCAAATCCTCAATGGATTGGGGCTTCATATTCACGCAAACCGCCGTAATACCCGCCGACTCCAACTGGAACACGCCCGCCGTCTTGCCCTCAGAGAGCATAGCAAAGCTGGCGGGGTCGTCATCCCGCACCCGCTGCAAGTCAAAATCCGGCTCCTTCTTGCGAATCTCCTGTACCGCATCTTCAATGATGGTCAGGTTTCGCAGACCAAGGAAGTCCATTTTCAAAAGTCCCAATTCCTCAATGGTGGTCATGGTGAACTGGGTCACAATCGTATCGTCATTTTTCGCCAAGGGCACATAGTCCGAGACGGGATTTTTTGTAATCACCACGCCTGCGGCGTGGGTAGAGGTGTTGCGGGGCATGCCCTCAATGGCACGGGCAGTATCCACTAATTTTCTCACCCGCTCGTCCCCGTCGTACAGTTCTTTCAGCTTGGGCGAGACCTTTAACGCCTCGTCCAAGGTCATGTGCAGGGTGGTAGGAATGAGTTTCGCAACCACATCTGTTTCCGCGTAGGTAAAATTCATGGCACGGCCCACATCCCGTATAGCCGCCCGTGCAGCAAGGGTACCAAAGGTGACGATCTGCGCCACCCGATCCTTGCCGTATTTCCGCATGACATAATCAATGACTTCTCCCCGACGAGCCTGGCAGAAGTCCATATCAATATCAGGCATGCTCACTCTCTCGGGGTTGAGGAAGCGTTCAAAGTACAGGCTGTACTTCATGGGATCCAAGTCCGTAATATACAGGCAGTAGGACACCATAGCACCTGCCGCCGAGCCGCGCCCCGGGCCAACAGGAATCCCCTGGGATTTGGCATAAGCGACAAAATCCGCTACAATAAGGAAATAGTCCACATAGCCCATCTTTTGGATCATAGCCATCTCATATTCCAGCCGTTCCCGATAGCCCGCAGGGTCATTGGGATAACGACTCTGATATCCGTCGTTGCACAGCTTGGTAAACCAGCTCCATGCATCATGCCCCTCGGGATATTGGAACTCAGGCAGATGATAGGTACCAAAGGTAAATTCTACATTGCATCGGTCTGCAATTTTCTGGGTGTTCTCCAATGCGTCCTGCAAATTTGGGAACAAAGAACGCATTTCCTCCTCGGATTTCAGATAAAACTCCTGCGTTTCAAAGCGCATCCGATTGGGGTCTTCCACAGTTTTTCCCATCTGAATACACATGAGAACATCCTGCATGGCACTGTCCTCACGGGCAATATAATGGGCATCGTTAGTGACAACCAGCGGCAGTCCCGTCTCCCGTGCCAGCTTTAGAATCTCCCGATTGACCTCTGCCTGCTCAGGAATACCGTGATCCTGCATTTCCAGATAATAGTGGTCTTTTCCGAATATCTCTGCCATTTCCAGCGCATGAGCCTTGGCGCCCTCGTAATCTCCGAAGCGCAAACGACGGGGGATCTCACCTGCCAAGCAAGCGGACAGGGCAATGAGCCCCTCCGAATGCTCCCGCAGCAGTTCCAAATCGATTCTGGGCTTCACATAGAAGCCCTCTAAAAAGCCCTTGGACACCATATAGCTCAGGTTGCGGTAACCCGTTTCATTCTCGCACAGAAGCACCAAGTGGCGCGCCTCATTGTCCGTTCCATGCACGCGATCGCTCATGCGGCGGGGTGCCAAATAGACTTCGCAGCCGATAATGGGCTTCACCCCCGCTGCTTTGGCAGCACGGTAAAAGTCAATGACACCGTACATCACACCATGGTCGGTAATCGCCACGGCATTTTGTCCCAAATCCTTGACTCGCTGCATGAGCTTACCGATGCGGCAAGCACCGTCCAGCAGACTGTATTCCGTATGCACATGAAGGTGTACAAAGGCCATACTCTCTCTCCTATTCCTTCGCCAAGGCTACCAGCTTCCGCAACCGATGATTCACCGCCGACTTACTCAAGGGCGGCTCATGGAGCTCTGCCAGCTCTGCCAAGGTTACTTCGGGATTTTCTCGCCGCAGAATTGCCGTCTGCCGCAGTTTTTCCGGCAGGTTCTCCAAATGCCCCGCCGCCTCTAATTTATGTATGGCGGTAAGCTGCTCTCCCGCAGCGGCTACCACCTTATCCACATTGGCTGCATCACAATTCGTTCTCCGGTTGGCTGAATTGCGCCAATCCTTGTATATCTTTGCTTCCATCACTGCCATGGCATTCACCGGTGCGCCAATGGCAGTCAAAAATTCTTCTATTGCATCACTCTGCTTGAAATAGAGCACAGAGCTGCCCTTGCGATCGGTGACCTTGGCACTCAGCTCCATTTCCAAGAGCAGTGCCTCCATCTCCCGATTGACCTTCAAATGGGTGGTAGACAGCTCCAAGTGGTAACGCTTTTCCGGATCGGTGACAGAGCCGCCTGCCAAAAACGCGCCCCGTAGAAAAGCTCTGCGACAGCACTCCTTCTCCAAAAGCGCAAGGTTCACATGGAGGGACACGCTGCTTTGAGCAGAGAATCCGCACTGCTCAAAAACACGGCTGATTTTCTCGCGATCCGTAAGCAGATAGGTCTGCTTTCCCTGCATTTCTCCTTCGGGCTGCACATCAAATTCCACGCCCAACGCCTTGCGGAACAGGCGAGGCAGCCGCAGGGCAAAATCCCGACATTCCGTTACGACACGGATACAATCTGCGGCAAAGGTATTGGCATAAAGCAGGGTGCCCAAGGCTTCTGCCAAGGCACAGCAGCCCTTTTCCACCTCCATGCGACACAGCTCGCTTTTTACCTTCGCCGCAAAGGACAGCTCATTTTTCACTTCCACAGGCGCACCTCCGGTTCCAAAAGAATGCCGCTGTGGGCATAGACCTTCTCCTGCACCAATGCAATCAAATCCAATACATTGCGGGCTGTTGCGCCGCCTGTATTCACCACAAAGCCGGAATGCTTCACGGAAACCTGTGCACCTCCCACAGTCAAGCCCTTCAAGCCTGCCTGTTCTATCAGTGCCGCGGCATAGCCCTGCGCCGGCCGTTTAAAGGTACTACCCGCCGAAGGCAGCTCCAAGGGCTGCGACGCCCGCCGCTTTTCATTCAGCTCATAAATGCGGCTGCGTACCGCTTCCTCCGTGGAAGGTGTAAGCTGGAATTCCGACCGCACAATCACACCGTCCATACCTTGAAATGCACTGTTACGATAAGAAAAGCCCTGCTTCTCCCCTTCCAGCCATACAAATTCTCCCTCCGCCGTCAAAAACTCTATGCGCAGGGTAACATCCTTTAATTCACCACCGTATGCGCCGGCATTCATATACAGACCACCGCCCACTGTACCGGGGATGCCGTGGGCAAACTCCAAGCCGCCGAGCCCATTTCGTGCGGCAAACATAGCCGTCTGCGCAAGGGTCATACCCGCCATTGCCTCTACGCGGTTGCCTTCCAATAAGGTCAATCCCTTCAAGCTGTCCCGCAGGCAAATAACCAAGCCACGCAAGCCCTCATCCGGTGCCAGCACATTCGTGCCCGCACCCAGAATGCGCGTTTCCAAGCCTCTTTCTCTTGCCACCTGTAATACAGCGGCCAGCTCCTGCCGATTCTGCGGAAATACCATCCACTCAGCAGGCCCGCCAATGCGGAAGGAGGTGTGCTTGCTCAGCAACTCTTCCTGTTTTATAAATTGTAAGGGCAAAATTCCCTTTAATGCTTCTTTCATTCCTAATCCTTTCCTATACAGCACGCCTCGCCATCACTTAGGGAATCTGCAACGGCAACGCGCAACCAACCAATTCACTGCGTAATGGGGTGCTTTCCCCGCAAAACCGGCCTTTTCCAAACAAATCATTTCCGTTTGATTCTTGATCAACAAAAAGACATAGCCCGGAGATTGACGAATCCCTTTTATCTCCTCATAATCCACTCTTTGAGCCTTTCCATCTATCATATCATATTGCACAAGATGATCACCATAAAACAAAACCGCCGTCAACGAGTCCCGGGAACCGGCCCTCTCCTTACGCTTTGCCGCCATCTCATTCAGATAACGCTCCCGTCTGCGCATACGATAATTCATGGACCTGACGGAAATTATGAGCAGAATCACACTTGCGATGGATAAAAACAGATCCCATACATCCATTGTGCCAAAGCCCCAGATAAAAAACCGTACGCAAAGGTATCCCGATGTAATCAGTGATACGATTCCCTCCATCCACCAGCTCTCTCTTTTCGGTTTCTGAAATGTATCATAAATCGCCTCGTCCATACTTCGTGTACGACAGGTCAGCACGCGGAAAGCAGGATTCATCTGTCTACCATCCCCTATTCCTATGAATATGCAGACTTCGCTTCGTACATTATACCACATTTCCCCCAGACTTCGCAAGTGGAAAGGCAAAAAATTCGCCCCGCGAAGCGGAGCGAATGCAAGGGGCAAGGCGATTGTCGCCTTGCCCCTTTTAGGTATTATTTTGCGAAGAATGCCTTCGCGCTGTCAGAGTAAGCAAACAGAGCCTTGCACAGAGGAGCCAACGGGCCTGCCGTATTCTTGGCCGCATAGGTCTCTGCACTGTAACGGAGCGTTTCGCAGAGCTGAATATCGCCTTCATAAACCGCCACATCCACTACAGTGCGCAGTTCGGAAGCCAACAGACCGTAGAAGGTGAAGCTGTAACGAGTACCGCTGGTACCGTAAGCCTCGGCATCCGTCAGGATGACGGTCTTGCTCTCACCGTTGCTGCCCACATAGGTAACCTTCATGGACAGATCGCTGATATTACCGGCATAATTCGTGGTATTAAACACAAACTTCATACCAACCTTGGAACCAAGATCCAGCGTCTTGCCTACCCAAGTGATGAAGGGACTTTCCACATCGCCCAGGAAGCTGTCAGTTTCAGTGAAGGTCAGAACCTCCGTGTCACTGCAATAAGCTCTCTGCTCATCGGTCATAGCTGCATCCACCAGAGCATCGGTGCGATAGCCCTTGTAGCTCTGTGCTTCTGCGCCATAGCGGAGCAAATCTGCGCACAGAGTCAGCATATAGGCATCGCTGCTCTTTTCCAGCATAGCATAGGCATAGGTGGCAACGCTGTAGCTGTCGGTCAGGGAGATATACTCCGCACCGCCCTTGCTCATATGCAGAACTGCCTCTACCATGTCACCCATACGAACCGCAGTAATGCCTGTCAGGGTGAAGTAGTAATAGCTTCCACTTACAACAGGATCGACTCTGACGCTGGAAGTGCCTGTCAGCTCGTTGCCTTCGTACTCAGGCAGGGTGCATTCCAGATAATAGCTATCGTAGCTTGCCAAAGCGGTCTTGGGCACAGCAAAGGTAACAGAAATGTCACTTGCCAAGTCCAAGGTATGGTAAATCTTGATATTTTCATCTACGGTAGGCTCGGTAGAAGCACCGTTGCCGCAGAGAGTGCAAACGCCGTTTGCATCGGGAGTGTGGGCTTCAGCGGTCTTGGCCTTATCGCAACGGCTGCAAACTTCGGCGTGAGTGCCATTGCCCAAATCAGTGCAAACATAGTCGTGACCCAGACGAGCAACAGCCTCCTGTGCTACGAGGACGATATTACAGGTAGCGCAGTGAGAACCTTCCGTCAGACCGGAGTTAAGGCAAGTAGGAGCAACAGCCGCATCAATGACGACGGCATGTCCGGTTGCAGGAATGATGGTCTGTGCGGCAAAGATTTCGTTACAGACGGAGCAGTAAGAACCTTCGGTCATGCCGTCGGTGGTGCAGGTTGCGGCAACAGCGGCGGCAGTGACAACGGTATGACCCGTTGCGGGGATGATCTCCTGCGCTACGATGATTTCGCCGCAGGTGGAGCAATGCTTGCCCTCAGTCAAACCGTCAGTGGTGCAGGTTGCAGCAACGGCTTTGTCAACAACTTCAGTATGACCGCCGGCCGCAATGACCGTACCAGTAGCGACGGTCTCGCCGCAGCGGTTGCAGTATTCATCGCCGGAGTAGCCATCAGACTGGCAGGTAGCGGGGACAACATTCACAAGCACAGTGTCGTGGCCCAGCTTCTTAATCTTTTCACAGCCGCTCAGAACGGCATCGCAGGTAGAGCACTTGTAGCCCTCGGTGTAGCCCTTCTCGGTACAAGTCGCATCCTGCTGGGGTACATAATAGCCTTCGCCGTGGCCCGTTGCGGGAACCTCCGTTGCCTCAGAAACGACCATGCCGCACTGTGCACAGTAGGAGCCCTCGGTCATACCGGGAGTGGTGCAGGTTGCTGCCACTGCGGGAGAGGTCACCAGCTCGTGAGCGGTTACGACATAGGGATTGCTGACACCGCTGCCCTGACGGGCGGAATTATAAGATCCGCTGCCATAGTGAACATAGTTCTCGCTGGGGCTGTTTGCCAGCTCGGGAGAGGAGAAAATGATAAAGTTTGCACTTCTGGTTGCGGTGGCTGTGGAACCGGTAAAGGTTGCACCGGTGTTGCTGGTCACATAGATCTGCTGACCGGCACTGATGCTGCGGTTAGAGGCAGTCAAATAATACTGGGAATTGGAAATACTGCTGAACATACCCTTGTAACTCACGCCCAGGAAGATACCGCCCGTGAGGGTAACAACGCCGTCAACATCAAGTGCGCTGTTATCTTGCTGCTTAGAGGACAGAACGACACTCTGACCGCCGCGGATGGTCAGGGCCTTGTTGGAGTCGAGGCCGTCGCCGCCGGAGTTACAATAGATGTTACCGCCGAGGATCTGCAGATCGAAGGCATAAGAAGAAGTGGAGCCGCCGGGTCTGCCGGGTGCGCCGGGAGATGAGGTGCCCAGGTCGGAGTTGGCCGCATTCATGGCATCATCGGAGGCTTCAACCTTAATATCGCCGCCGTAGATGAAAATGTTTGCGCCCTCAACGCCTTCGTAAGAGTTGGTGACATTGATGGTCGGGCCCTCGGTGGAACAGGGAGCGCCGATGTAAACATAGTACTCGCTCTTAATAGCATCGTCGTTGCAGTTGATGGTGTAGCTACCGTTGACCATTTTCAGAACCTGGTCAGCCTTGATGCCGTTGCCACCGCCGCCTGTGGAGTCAGTGGTTACAGTGATGTTGTAGGTGCCGGAGTAGGCGTAGATGTTGACTGCCTCGATACCTTCACTACCCTTGGTCATGGTGACATTGGGGCCTGCCGTGCCTGCCTCGCCGAGGTAGAGGTCTGCATCGGACTTCAGACCGTCATCCACATAGCTCAGGTTGAGCGTGCCGCTGAGCACCTTCAGGAGCTGGTCTGCCTTGATGGCATCGCCGCCGTTGGCACCATTGCCCGCAGTTGCGGTGATGTTGATGGTGGCATCACGAATGACCAGCCATGCATCTCTGGGGTTCGCAGGATCGGTCTCGATATCCTGTGCACCGGACTTAATGCCACGCTCACCCTTGGCGATGAGATTCAGCGTGCCGCCACCGCAAATGGTAACCTGAGAGCCGTCCTTGCACTTGATAACGGCATTTTCAGCATCTGTGTTGGCGGTATTGACGGTGTCATTATTGTAGGCATTGTCGGTCAAAGTGTTGACAGTGCCATCGGCCACCACAACGGTGGCACCCGTGCTCTTGTTCAGAGACAGAGGACAGGTGACGGAATTGGTCAATGTCAGGCCGTTGAGCACCAGCGTGACACCGGTGACGCTCTTGCTGACCTGAATGAAGCCATCCGCGCAGGAGCCGGAGACAATGTAGGTACCGGCTGCCTGAATTTTCAGCTCCGTATCCTTTGCGCTGTATTTGCCGCCGGAGCCTTCCTGATTCACGGTAATTCCGCTGTCGGAGAAGGTGAATACATAGGCGCCGTCTGTCGAATACTCATTCTCTGCCGCAAAGGTCACAGGAACGAGAGACAGCATAAGCGCAAGTGCCAGGAGCATCGCGAGGGTTCTTTTGATTTTCTTTAACATGCTATCATCCTCTTATTCATAGATTTGCAGATGCGGCGCTTCGCACCCACTAAATATAATTTACCACAAATAATCTAAAAAGTAAAGTACAAAAAGCGGATTTTTTAATCTGAAAAATGCTGAAAATCCAACTTTCACACAACAAACATTTTCAGCATATTTTATATTTGGGAGGGATGAAAACATGAACCTGACTCAACTCGCTCTGCGCCGCGCAGGAGTGCAGAGCTTACAGGAATTTCAACGACGACAGGGCTTGAATCCAACAGGCTCGGAGGATGCTCTGACCATGCAACGTCTGCGCCCCTATCTTGTGGGCTATGAGCGTTACATGATCCGACAGGGTGACAGCTTTTTCCGTTTGGCACGCCGCTTCTCCACCTCAGTGGAAGCCATTGCCGTTGCCAATCCGAACATAACCGCCCGCCGCTTACAGGTGGGAGAATATCTGAATATTCCCCTGTCCTTTCCGATTGTTCCAACGGATATTCCCTTTACCTCCGAACTTTTGGAACTGTGCATCCATGGGCTGACGGTGCGTTATCCCTTTATTACCCGCAGACGCATCGCCACCACAGCCTACGGACGACCCGTAACGCTGCTGCAAATGGGCAGTGGCAGCCGCTCCGTTTTGTATAACGCCAGCCATCATGCCAACGAATGGATCACCACTCCCCTGCTGATGAAATTCACGGAGGAGTTGGCCCGTGCCGCCGCCTTTGGCGAAACGATTTATAACGCAGAGGCAGCGACACTGCTGCAAAAAACGCAGCTCTATTTGGTTCCCTTGGTGAATCCCGACGGCGTGGATTTGGTCACGGGAGCGATTACTGCCGGAAGTCCCGAATACGAAGCGGCACAGGAAATTGCCGCCTTTTTCCCTGATATTTCCTTCCCCGAAGGATGGAAAGCCAATCTGCTGGGCGTGGACTTGAATCTGAACTATCCCGCAGGCTGGGAACAGGCAAGAGAAAACAAATTCGCCCTCGGCTATGACCGTCCCGCACCAAGAGATTATGTAGGGCAAGCACCCCTAAATCAGACGGAAACCTTGGCAATGGTGCGGCTGACCGAGGAAGTCTCTCCCCGCCTGACCCTCTCCTATCACTCTCAGGGAGAAGTCATTTACTGGCGATTTTTGGACTATGATCCCCCCGCCGCGCAAGTCATCGGAGAAAGCTTCGCCCGAAGCAGCGGGTATCTCTTAGAGGACACTCCCTTTGCTTCGGGCTTTGCGGGCTATAAGGATTGGTTTATTCAGGAATATAATCGCCCGGGCTATACCATCGAAGTCGGTAGCGGAACAAATCCATTGCCCCTGTCCCAGTTTGACGAAATCTATCAAAGAAACCTCGGTATTCTGACACTGGGCTTACAGCTCTGACCCATGCCGTACAATAGAGCACAATCCATTTCAAAGCTCTACCAATATTCAAAGGGGGACGATGCCTACATCGCCCCCCCTTTGAACCTAATAAATGCTTCACGCCGCTTCCTATTCGAACAATTTCCGTAGTAATTCCGCCTGTTCTTCGTTCAAATTCAAGTAATCCACAACTCTTTCGAGTTTATTCGCACCTATAATTTTAACAGAATCCGCAGGAAACAGCGCCTTGATTTCAAGCATTTTCCGCAAGCATCGCTCCTTCAGCCCCGACTCCCGCACACCAAAATCACGATTGGAAAAAATGTAGGAAGTTCCATCGGACATTTCAATTTCGATTTCGTACTTCCAATATCCGCGCGACCGATATCCAGACACATACTTTGCGCGAATCGTAAGGTGCGAAAAATCATCCACTGTATAAGAATCCGAAGACCGCATATTCAGCGCATTATAGCTCATAATGCAGTTGTCCTCCGTCAAGCAATCCCGACCAAATAAGCCCAGCGGAACAAGCAGCAAACAGACAACCATGCCGACTGCCCAGATCATTCCGAACCGCCTGCGAAAGCGATTTTCAGACGGCTTGACGGGAACAGTTTTTCTTCTGGGGTCAAACAAAGGGAAGGTATCCTTATCCCACGGATCCTGTCCGTAGCGAATCTTACGATTTCCAAACAAAGGCTTTTTAATCCGTAACTTTTAGCATACAAGTAATATCGAGACGCAAAGAAAGTCGAAAAAGCAGAGGAATTTCAAGCAATTTATGCTTGCAAAATTCCTCTGCTTATGATACAATGATATTACTTGGCACGGAATATAAAGGAGGTCTATCTATGGCATATCCAGAGTGGGTTGAGAAGCAACGCAGGCCCGGCACCAACATTAGCTGTATACGAGGGAAGTACTACCTTTATGAGGTTAC
>JAZOAV010000063.1:0-9663 GCA_045595645.1 Faecousia sp. | reverse complement strand
TCTCATGAGATCCAGAAGGTCGCTATCTGGGATTATGACGATCTCAAGGACATGGTCGACATGGTCGCTGTCAAGGCTTTCCGTGAGCGTGCTCTGAATCCTGAGCATCCCACCATGCGCGGCTCTCACGAGAACGGCGACATCTTCTTCCAGAACCGTGAAGCTTCCAACAAGTACTATGAGGCAGTGCCCGGCATCGTCGAAGAGTACATGGGCAAGGTCAATGAGAAGCTGGGCACCATCTACCAGCTGTTCAACTACTACGGCGCTGAGGATGCCGAGCGCGTCATCATCGCCATGGGCTCTTTCTGCGATGTGGCAGAAGAAGTCATTGATTACCTCGTCGCTCAGGGTGAGAAGGTCGGTCTCGTAAAGGTCCGTCTGTATCGTCCCTTCCGCGCCGACAAGCTGATCGCAGCTATTCCCGCAACCTGCACCAAGATCGCCGTTCTTGACCGCACCAAGGAGCCCGGCTCTCTGGGCGAGCCCCTGTACATGGACGTTGTCACTGCTCTGGCCGCAAACGGCAGACAGGCAACCGTCATCGGCGGCCGTTACGGTCTGGGCAGCAAGGATACTCCTCCCTCCTCCGTCTTTGCTATCTTTGACGAGCTGAAGAAGGACGCTCCCAAGCCCCAGTTCACCGTCGGTATCGTGGACGACGTTACCAACCTGTCCCTGGTCGAGATGGACCGTGAGTCCACCCCCAGCACCGCCGCAGAAGGCACCATCGAGTGCAAGTTCTGGGGTCTGGGCGGCGACGGCACCGTTGGCGCCAACAAGAACTCCATTAAGATCATCGGTGACCACACCGACAAGTTCGTACAGGCTTACTTCCAGTACGACTCCAAGAAGACCGGCGGCGTGACCATTTCTCACCTCCGCTTCGGCGACAAGGCCATCAAGAGCCCCTACTACATCAACAAGGCTGACTTCGTGGCTTGTCATAACCCCTCTTACATCACCAAGGGCTTCAAGATCGTCAACGATGTCAAGCCCGGCGGCGTGTTCCTGATCAACTGCCAGTGGAATGCCGAGGAATTGGCACACCACCTGAGCGCAGAAGCCAAGCGTTACATCGCTAAGAACGACATTCAGCTCTACACCCTCAACGCCATCGACCTGGCTGAGAAGGTTGGCATGGGCAAGCGTACCAACACCATTCTCCAGTCCGCTTTCTTCTCCCTGGCAAAGGTTATGCCCGCAGAGGATGCCATCAAGTACATGAAGGCCGCCGCTGAAGCTTCCTACGCCAAGAAGGGCATGGATGTTGTTGAGAAGAACTGGAACGCCATTGATGCCGGTGCTACCGCTTACACCAAGATCGATGTTCCCGCCGAGTGGGCAAATGCGGAAGATCCCATCGACAACACCGTTCTGGAAGGCAAGCCCGAGCTGGTCAAGATGGTTAAGAACATCCTGAACCCCGTAGGCAAGATGGACGGCGACAGCCTCCCCGTCTCCGCTTTCATGGATCATGTGGACGGTCAGTTCGAGCTGGGTGCTGCTGCTTACGAAAAGCGCGGCGTTGCCGTCACCGTTCCCGAATGGGATGCTGACAAGTGCATCCAGTGTAACAACTGTGCATATGTCTGCCCCCATGCTACCATTCGTCCCTTCGCTCTGACCGAGGAAGAAGTTGCCGCTGCTCCCGCAAATGCAAAGATTCGTCCCATCAAGGCCGGCAAGGGCAAGGGTGTCTATCAGTATGCTATGGCAGTATCTCCCCTGGATTGCATGGGCTGCGGCGTCTGTGTCGGCGTCTGCCCCACCAAGGCCATCACCATGGTTCCCCAGGAAAGCCAGCACGCCGAGCAGGAAGTCTTCAACTACATGGTTTCCAAGGTTTCCCGCAAGCCCGAAATCGAAGACAACACTGTGAAGGGCAGCCAGTTCAAGCAGCCCATGCTGGAGTTCTCCGGCTCCTGCGCAGGCTGCGCCGAGACCTCTTATGCTCGTCTCGTGACCCAGCTCTTCGGCGATCGCATGTATATTTCCAACGCCACCGGCTGTAGCTCCATCTGGGGCGGCCCCGGCGCTACCTCTCCCTACTGCACCAACAAGGAAGGCCACGGCCCCGCCTGGTCCAACTCCCTGTTTGAAGACAATGCTGAGCACGGCCTCGGCATGTACACCGCTCAGAAGACCATCCGTGAAGGCCTGGCCGCTAAGATCCGTGCCCTCATGGAGCGTACCGTCTCCGAAGAGCGCAAGGAAGTCTGCAAGGCTTACCTGGACACCATGAACGACGGCGAAGCCAACAAGGCTGCTACCGCTGCTCTGGTTGCAAACCTCGAAGCAAACGTCTGCTGCGACACCGTCAAGGAAATCCTTGCTAACAAGGAATACCTGTCCAAGAAGTCCGTATGGATCTTCGGCGGCGACGGCTGGGCATACGACATCGGCTTCGGCGGCGTTGACCATGTTCTGGCGCAGAACGAGGATGTGAACATCTTCGTATTCGATACCGAAGTGTACTCCAACACCGGCGGACAGGCTTCCAAGGCCTCCAATATCGGTCAGGTTGCACAGTTCGCAGCTGCCGGTAAGGAAGTCAAGAAGAAGAGCTTGGCTGAAATCGCCATGTCCTACGGCTATGTCTATGTGGCTCAGATCGCCATGGGCGCTAACCCCGCACAGACCATCAAGGCCATCACCGAGGCAGAAGCCTATCATGGCCCCTCCCTCATCATCGGCTACGCTCCCTGCGAAATGCACTCCATCAAGGGTGGCATGATGCACTGCCAGGACGAGATGAAGAAGGCTGTCGATTGCGGCTACTGGAATATGTTCCGCTTCGATCCCTCCAAGGAGACCGGCAAGTTTACTCTGGACTCCAAGGCTCCCAAGGATGGCTATCAGGACTTCCTGAAGAACGAAGCCCGTTACAGCCGTCTGACCCGTGAGTTCCCCGTTCGTGCAGAAGCCCTGTTCGCACGCAACGAGGCTGCCGCCAAGGAGCGTTACGAGCACCTGCTCAAGCTGGTCGAGCTCTACAAGGACTAATATAACCCAACCGCCCGTGGATCCCTCCACGGGCGGTCTTGGTAGTTGATGTTTATTAGTTGTAAATTTTCAATGTGCGAGGTGGAAAACAATGCTGTTAGTAATTCTGGGCTTAATAACAGAAATGGGATATAAGAGCCGAGAATACATAAAAAATGCTGGATTTCAATTTGTTAAGAAATATAATTATGCAGTTGATCCCATTTTAACCACTCAATACGGAACCCGTAACTTTGTTTCGGAGGAAGTCTTTCTGGAAAATACGGATTCCTTGTTTCGTTACGAAGTCGGTGGCATAAGAATTGGCTTTAATCAACAACAGATTTCTGACGCGGTTTGTGATAAAACTAATTGCTTACTTACTCTTTCTACAAAGGACATAGCTTTCCTCGCCGAAATTAAGCGTGTGTATGCTGAAAAGGTTTGTCTTGTTTATGCTTATATCGATGATGCGACACTAAAGGCCATTATCTCAGGGCTGGATATCACTGAGAACGAAGCTCGTACTCGTTATGAGTTGGGATGCGAAATTAAAAGAAGTTACCTTCAATATCATCACATATTTGATCATGTTGTCATCTATGGTGGTGAAGATTCACCCTTTAATTTCCAAAGTCTATATCAGCAGTATGACAGCATAATCTCGGCGATGAACGACGGAAGTAAAAATTCTATTCAATATGCAGATATTTTCCTGTCTTACATAAGAAAAGATTCTGCGATTGTCTCGCAGATTCGCGAGACAATCCTGCAAAGGGGAATCTCTGTGTTTGACGAGACACAATTGAGTGCCGGTACGGACTGGAATGATGCCATCTGCGCCGCGATACAGAATGCTAAAATTGTGGTTCCTATCATCACTGAAAACGCCCTATGCAGTACATCTGCGTGCAAAGAAATCACATTTGCCATGGAAAACGCGGATAAGAATGGTACTCTGATTGTTCCTGTATTTGAGGCAGGCGTAAATCTGGATTTTGCGCCCGATGTAAAATCTAAACTGGAAACATTAAGCTGTGTCTTGATAGAAAAGACCGATGTTGCAGAAACTTCTTGCAGACTGGCAGATAAGATTCAAAAGCTTATGACTGCAGAGATTCAGTTAAAGTCTTACTCGAAACAAGTAGAAAACTATCTTTTCCTGAAGATGTACGAACAAGCAAGGCATTGGCAGGAAGCACACTTGAATCTGTGCGATGAGATATTTACTATTTCTAACGGCACCTTTATCAATTTGGAAGCATGCTTGCTTTCCCGCATTAAGCTGATTAGTATATTGCAGGATATGAATTTGTACGAAACTGCACTTGAATGGTCTATCGAGGCATTGAACTACCTTAATGACTGCGAGACATACGATGTTCTTGTAGACCAGTTTGCAATTTGCTGTGCGCAGTTAAATATGAACTTCAATACCGTGCGCAAACTGGTTTTGGAGCGTTTGGACGAATTTGGAATGTACGATCCAACTTGTGACAACGAAGGTCAAATGCAATCATATTTATGCGGTCGTTTAGACAATGTTCTTGATAGATTCAGAAACGCATTGCATTTTATTCAGACCGCTCAAAACAGCTTGGAGCATGAAGAAGACGAACATGTAGCCGGTGAAAACATGATAGCGGAGCACGGAGAATCGGCAATCGCGCTGTTTGAAGACATCATCCATGATAATTCCAAGAGTTTGAGCCGACAGGATTTAATTCTGGGGTATGAGCGTATACTAAATTACTGTAAACATATTGGGCTAAAGGGCGAGGTAGCAGAAAAATGCATCCAGCGTATCACAGAGCTTGATTCACAAAGAGAAACCGAGGCGGCATGCGAAAACTCTACAGCTTCAGAAGCACTGAAAATCTATCTCGGACAAGCATTGCCCCAATCCGGCGAATACGATGTTTTCTTGTCATACAAGTCCGATGATGAAGGATTGGCAAGAAAGGTTTATGAATACCTAAAACAGAATGGTAAGGTAGCTTTTTTTTCAAAGGACACCCTCCTCCAGCTTGGCAAGAGTGAATATGAGAGGATGATTTTTGAGGCAATTGATCGCTCAAAACATATGGTTTTGATTGGATCAAATCCAGACTATTTTAAAGTCAGCTGGGTTAATGATGAGTGGCTCACATTTAACAACGAAGTTAGAGAAGAACGAAAGACCGGCAATCTGATATTGGTTCTTACGGACGACATTGCCGGAGACAAGGGAAGATTGCCGATGCAATTGCGCCAAAAAGAAATTATCAAAATGAGTGAGTTTAGAAATCGTTTACTATCGTATCTGAAATAAGCTAAAAACTTTTTTGCATAAATGACGGAACTTCTTTCTTTTGGTAGCGTCTAAAAGACATCACCAAGAAAAAAGGAGGATTTCCCATGAAGAAACTGATTTGCATTGGCCTATCGTTGATTTTGGTTTTAACCCTGTTCTGTGGATGTGCTGCCGAAAGGATGAAGGATTCCGCCTCACTGAATGCTGCTCCTATGGAGAGTGGTGCATACGACAAGGAAGCGTTCTATCAGGCGGACGAGGTCGTAATGGCCACCGAGGCATCGAAGGAAACAGCAGAGTCCCAGTCTGTTGCTGCCAATCGGAAGCTCATACGCAAGCTCTCCTTGCACGCGGAGACAGAAAACTACACGGATCTTTTGACACAGATAGAGAATCGTGTGTTTGTGTGCGGCGGTTATATTGAAAGCATGGAGGCAAACACCCGTTATTCCTCCTCCAGCCGCTACGCCAATCTCACCATCCGGGTTCCTGCTGACAAGCTGGATGAATTTGCAGGCTATGTGGGAGAGGTTTCCAATATTGTTTACCGCTCCGAGTCCAGCCAGGACATCACAACGACCTATGTGGATACCCAGAGCCGCCGTGATGCTTTAAAGACGGAACACGACCGTCTGTTGGAGCTTTTGGAACAAGCCAATTCCTTGGACGAAATTTTGCGCATTGAAAACCGCTTGACTGAGGTTCGCTATCAGCTCCAAAGCATCGAATCCCAACTCCGCAGCTATGACAATTTGGTAGACTATGCCACAATCACTCTGAACATCAGCGAAGTAGAGGTCTACACCAAGGTAGAAGAAAAGGGTTTCTGGGAAGAATTGGGCGATGGCTTCCTGCAAAGCCTCAAGGGTGCTTGGGAAGTCGTGACTGAGGGCTTTACCTTTGTGGTTCTCGCACTCCCCTATTTGCTTCTTCTCAGCATCATTCCTGTCATTGTTCTGCTCGTCCTTTTCATCCGCAGAAAGAAGCGGAAGGCATCGAACCAAAACGCCCCGCAGGATCCGCAATAATAGCCTCGCCGCCCATGGATGTCTCTATGGGCGGCATTTGTTTGTGGAAATGCGCCATGATACAAAAAATTCACACTTCAACTGTTTACTTCCGGCGAATTCTATGGTATCATAGGCGTGCAATGATGTATAACAGAAAAGGAGGCGTTGCGTCATCAAAGGCCGCAGGGTGCAAAAGCACAAAAAGCCATACCGCGGAATGCGTATTGCCGCAATCCTGCTGAGTATTATATTGTTTTTTGAAGCATTGTATTGCTTTTTCGTTTTTACCGAAATTCCTACCATTAAATATTGGCGGGAAGCCTATATTTCTACTGCTTTATCCACCATGAGCCATCACTGGCTTGCAGAATGGTTCCTGCCGGAGTACATGGTGGAGGAGATTCGTGTAAAGGAAGCTCTTGCCATGCAATCTCAGGAGAACATGAACAGCGAGCGTCCCAAGCCTACTGAACCGCCCTTCACGATTGATCCAACGGAAACCGCTCCCACAGACCCCACCGAGAGCACAAGCGAATACTTCGAAACTGTTCCCGGAGAGGATCCGGCAGAAACGGCGTTCTATAGGCTGTTTTGGGAGCTGAACCGCAGTTCCTTCGAGCAGTATTTGGAAGAACACCCCGAAACGCTGGATAACGGTTGGGAAAACATCTATATTAACGAAGCCGGCTTTGACGACAAGGGTACAAGCATCTACACCTCCATGGGCGAGCAGGTTTTGGCACTGGATGCCAAGAATAAGCTTTTACTTGTGCGGGTGCAGGGCACAGGCTATTTGGGCGTTTTGGCAATCGGCAAGGATCCTGCCCAGCTTCGTTGTGAGGCATCTGCCGGTATCGGTGAATACGGTCAGACCATGGCCTCTCTTGTAAAGAACAACAATGGCATTATCGGTATCACTGCCAGCGGCTTTGATGATCCCGAGGGCGGCGGTAACGGCGGCGTTGTCTCGGGCTATACCATGTGCGAGGGAAAAAGCTACGGCGGACATTATGCCGAGCGTGGCTATAAGCGCATCGAGCTGACAAAGGACAACAAGCTCTATATCATTGAATCTTCCGCTCCCGTAGCTGCTGATGTGACCGATGCGGTGGAGTTCTCCCCTGCCCTGATCGTGGACGGCAAGCTGGCAATCGGCGGTTTGGCAGATTGGGACGGTATCAATCCCCGTGCATGTATCGGACAAAGCTCCCGTGGGGAGATTCTCATGCTGGTCATTGAAGGTCGCCAAATCGGTCGTTCCATTGGCACCAATGTGGAAACCTGTGCCAAGATCCTGCTCAAGCATGACGGCTACACCGCCATGAATTTGGACGGCGGCACCAGTGCAATTATGTGGTACGACGGTGAGTATGTCACCAAATGCTCCAACACCGACATCAAGTCCCGCGCTCTACCCAACGCCTGGGTCTACGGCAATTACGAATAATCTTTCGGCTGCTGCGGTTCTACCGTAGCAGCCTTTTCTATGAAATCTGAGGATTTCAGAAACTTCGCATTGACAATTTGCAGGGATTTCTGTATAATATACGCAGAATTTGCGAAGTATGAATTTTTTGCAGGTTCCATGCAATTTTGTCGCTCGATGGAGCGCAAGGAAAGGATTTTTGCAATGATTTACACAACAGAAGTACAGCATATGTGTCCGGTTGCAAAGGGTGCATACCACGGCCCCGCACCCATTCCCGAAGAGGGTAAGTGGGTTCAGGCCAAGCAGATTAGCGATATTTCCGGCTTCACCCATGGTGTAGGCTGGTGCGCGCCCCAGCAGGGTGCCTGTAAGCTGACCCTGAATGTCAAGGACGGCATCATTGAGGAAGCTCTCGTGGAAACCTTGGGCTGCTCCGGTATGACCCATTCCGCAGCTATGGCCTCCGAAATTCTCATCGGTAAGACCCTTTTGGAGGCTCTGAACACGGACTTGGTCTGTGACGCCATCAATACCGCTATGCGGGAGCTGTTCCTGCAAATTGTCTATGGTCGTACCCAGAGTGCCTTCTCTGAAGGCGGTCTGTCCGTCGGTGCTTCTTTGGAAGACTTGGGCAAGGGCCTGCGCAGCCAGGTCGGCACCATGTTCGCCACCAGAGAAAAAGGCCCCCGTTATCTGGAAATGGCCGAGGGCTACTGCACTCGCATTGCTCTGAATAAGGACAATGAGATCATTGGCTACGAATTTATCAACCTGGGCAAGATGATGGACTTCATCAAGAAGGGCGACAGTGCTGATGCAGCACTGGAAAAGGCCAAGGGTCACTATGGCCAGTTCGACGCCGCCGTGAAGTACATCGATCCCCGCCACGAATAAGAGGAGGAACACACAATGGCTTTGTTTGAAAGTTACGAAAGAAGAATCGACAAAATCAACGGTGTTCTGGCTCAGTACGGCATCGGCTCCGTTGAAGAATGCAGAGAGATCTGCAAGGCAAAGGGCTTCGATCCCTACGAAATTACCAAGGGCATTCAGCCTATCTGCTTTGAAAATGTTTGCTGGGCCTACTGCGTAGGTGCTGCAATGGCCATCAAGAAGGGTGTTACCTCCGCTGCTGATGCTGCTGAGATCATCGGTCACGGCTTGCAGGCATTCTGCATCGATGGCTCTGTTGCCGACGACCGCAAGGTTGGTATCGGCCACGGCAACCTGGGTGCCATGCTGCTGCGCGAGGAGACCAAGTGCTTTGCTTTCCTGGCAGGCCACGAGTCCTTCGCCGCCGCTGAAGGTGCTATCGGTCTGGCTAAGAGCGCAAATAAGGCTCGTAAGGAGCCCCTCCGTGTTATCCTGAACGGCTTGGGTAAGGATGCTGCACAGATCATCTCCCGTATCAACGGCTTCACCTATGTGCAGACCCAGTTTGACTACTACTCCGGCGAGCTGAAGATCGTCAAGGAGATTGCTTACTCCGAAGGCGAGCGCGCCAAGGTTCGCTGCTACGGCAGTGACGATGTGCGTGAGGGCGTTGCCATCATGCACCTGGAAGGTGTCGATGTATCCATTACCGGCAACTCCACCAACCCCACCCGCTTCCAGCACCCCGTTGCAGGCACCTACAAGAAGGAATGCATCGAGCAGGGCAAGAAGTACTTCTCCGTCGCTTCCGGCGGCGGCACCGGCCCTACTCTCCACCCCGACAACATGGCAGCAGGCCCCGCTTCCTACGGCATGACCGATACTATGGGCCGTATGCACAGCGATGCTCAGTTCGCAGGCTCCTCCTCCGTTCCCGCACACGTTGAGATGATGGGCTTCCTGGGCGCTGGTAACAACCCCATGGTCGGTATGACCGTTGCAGTTGCAGTTGCAACCGCAGAGGCTCTCAAGTAATTTAGTCTTATCATATGTTCAAGGCCGCATCCTTTTGG
>JAZOAV010000062.1:0-11106 GCA_045595645.1 Faecousia sp. | reverse complement strand
AAACTTTTCATTTGCAAAATCTCTTGCGGACTTTTCAGCGATGAAATACTCTTGATGCCAAACGCTGGCTTCAAAGGTCTTGTAACTTACCATAAAATTATTGCCCATCATCATTTTGATTGCCTCCTGTGTTGTGTAGGTGGGTTGGTTTCCTTGCTTGACTATATAATACACTATCTATCCGCATTTGTCAACAACTTTTTAATAAAAATTTATAACTATTTTGAGAAAAAGAAAACCCCACCTTTCGGCAGGGTGTTCTTTATAGATGTTTTTCCAGCCTGTCCATCGCCTTGTAAACGATGTTTTTCACTTGCTGGGTGGATAGGTCGTATTTTTCTGCCAGCCGTTCATAGATCGTACCATTGAATAGCCGGTCACTCAAAATCAGCCGATGCCGTTCGTTGAAAATCCATTGGTCAATGAGGTATTGCAGTTCAGACCTTGACAGATTATATGCTTCGGTACTTTTCCGCAATGTCTACCACCTCCATCCCGACCATTAGGCAATAGTCGATTTGCCGCCGCATAATGGGCGAAATGTCGCTAACAATCAGCATTTGGTCGCAGTTCATAAGCAAATCCGCTTCAATGTCGAAAATATCATCCTGTGAAAAATCGCCGTTGTACAGATGCTCAAAAGCGATGGTGGCAGGAATAAAGCAATGCGTGGGATTTTCATACTGCAACTGCAACACGATTTTCTGTGAACGGATCGTTCTTTCTTCGTTTTGGCAATGTGCCACAAATACTGTCAATCTATCGCCTCCTACACATAAAATCCACGGCTTTCCAGTTGCTTTTCACCGCCAAACAAGGTCAGCATATACATTTTGTCGCTCTGCGGTCTGCAAGCGTTCTGTGCGCCATAGCCGCCAAATACGCAACCGCTACCGCAATCAATGTTTTCGATGTTTCGCTTATATATCTTGTTGTTTTGGTGGTCAAACACCAATTTTGCTCGAGGGTTGTCGCCCGGTCTGTGATCGTGTCCAAAAGCAAACCAATCAATGCCGTCTGTAAAATCCGATGTGCCATAGGCTTTGCAATCTTTGGCTTTGTGCTGAGTCTGCCCAAAATAATGCACTTGTTTGTTTTTTGGGTCTTTTTTGGAAACGCCAATTCCCAAATTGATAAAGGCAATAATATCTCTGTATCTGTCACCAATACCGGCTCTTTCGCAAGCATCATATACGGGGTACAGACCGCAAACTTTTGTTGTGCGGTTATGCTCATGATTTCCTGGTACTACCGAAATAGTCTTATCGCCAAAATCAATAAGGTTTTCAATGAACATTTCCTTTTGCTCAAAAGGTGACATTTTCTGCAACAACGGGTCACTTTTGCTGCCGGGAATTGCGTTTTCCATCATATCACCAATCCAGCAGACAAAACTATGGTCATCGTTCAGAACTTTCCGCTTGAACTTTTCCCACTTTTTGTTGTCAAACAATTCTGACCCAAAATGCCAATCGTGAATAAAAAAGATGTTTGCATATTCCATTTCCCGTGGAAGGTTTCTGCAAATTGGTTGCCAATCGGGGAGGAACATACCATTCCTCCCCTCTTATCTGCGGCGCACTCTCACGCCTTTTGCGTTTCCGTTTTTCTTTTTCTTTTCCCTTTTTTTAATCCTCACTCGGAGTCGTTGCGCCATCAGCAATTACCTCGTTTCCATTGCCGATAATGTTCGTACCTTGACCGTCCTGCTGATAATCATAATCATAGGAATAATCCAATGTTTCGTATTGGCTTTCATATACCAGCCAAGCGGCATTGCTTGCAAAAATCAAGCAAATGCAGACAATCAAAGCGATCCACAATCGTTTTACTTGTCTTTCCATTCGCACCATTGCGAACTCGTATGCCATATAAGGGATTGTTTCGGGCGTTTTTGCTTCCTTGCCCTTGCAGGTTTCACAGTTTGCCATAGTTTTTTACCTCCTAAATTTTCATTGCCTCCAAATTTTGAGCAGGGGAAAGGGATGGGGAGGCAATTCCATCCCTACGGCGTAGCTATCGCCGTCCCCTGTTTGTGATTTTACCAAATCAAATCTGTTTTGTCAACCAAAAAGCAACTTGACACACACGCCGACAATCGGCACGGCAAGTGTGGAAAGAATTGCAATCAGGATATTCAACCGTGTGTTGGTCTTTGCACGATCAACACGGACTTCCTCACGAAGTCGGGCAAATTCCTCTTTCAAGCCGTCAATCTTGCTTGTTTCTTTGCTTCGGCTTTCTTCACAATCTTCAACCAGCACATACCGTCCGTCAAATTCGCTTTGCAGTTGGTTTTTCAGTTCTACATAATCGGCGTGTTCCATGTTCACAGGCTACACCGCCTTAAAAGTGTTTGCTGTCCGTGGGATTGTTTACAATGCCAAATGCTACAAGCAGAGGTAGAAGCACATCCAGCAGACCATTGACGGTGCCGGAAATGTCAATGCCGCCAAATTCTTTGGCGCAGAATACAACCAGTGCACCGATGGACAGCCATACTGCCCAGGATTTGAAACGAATTAAAAAATTCTTCATAAAAGTTCTCCTTACATTACACGATTTCCAAATCGTTTGCATTTACCGCAGCCACAACGATTCCATAATAGGTGATTACAATTCGATTCCCCTTTACTTCCTTAACCTTGTGCTTGCGAGTGTAAACGAAGGAGGCCAGCTTCTTACCATCATAGGTTCTGGCTCCCTTTTTAACCTTAACGGTGTCGCCCTTCTTAATCGCAGGAGCAACAGGTTCGGCAGGAGTTTTCTCCACCTTTGGTTCGTCGGGGACTTCGGTAGGTTCCGGGTCATACTTGGGAACACCAAAACCACGGATGTACTTGCCGTTCACCTTTAGGGTGCGGCGCTTGACGCGGTTGGAGTAGTTACCCTCGATCACGGTGATCTTGCCGTCCTCCACCTTTTCCACGATACCCACATGGTCGGAACCGCCCTTGTTGTCGCCCTTGCCGCTATCGTCCCAATCGTAGAATATATAGTCACCGGGCAGAGGGATGTAGGCATCGTTTTCCACCCAGACGCCTTTCTTCTGGAACAGAGCGATGTGCTTACCGCAGCCTACCTCGGTAGGAATGATGTCGGTAGCATTACAAGCGATAGCACAGGCAGAGGCGAAGCCGGAACACCACGAATCGGTGTATTTCAGCTTGTAGCCTCTCGCACGGGGCTTGTGGGAGTTGTAGACATCGATAATTTTCTTGTGGCTTCCATTGGATTCTTTGCAGCCGAGCCAGGATTGAGCCTGGGAAACAATTTGGTTTCTTGTGCAGCTCATATGGATTCCTCCTTTATTCGCTATACTCCACGCCATGAATATCAAACAGTTTCTTCACCGCTTCATTCTTGACGATTTGTTTCTGCTGGCCTTGATTCAGCGCATCATACATGGTCTGCATAGCTTCTTTGGTTTCAGCCTTTGCCTTTTCAACGGCGGCGGTCAGTTGTGCTTTGGTCATACTTCTACCCCCATTTCTGCAAGGGCGGCTTCGTAGTCCTCTGCGGTGGGTGCTTCGTCCATGATAGGTACTTCGTCATCGTCAACCTCTGTCCAGTTGGATTCCTCAATGTCCACATGAGATACAAAGACTTTTGTATAGATTTCGCCATTGTAAAGGGTCTTGCCGTTATCTGCGGAAAGAACGGCATGGCCAAAAGAGTTCTGATATTTACGCATCGGGCAATCCCTCCAAACCAAAGAAATCAATATTGACCTTGTAAAGCTTCAAACTATAGTCACCGGACACGGCATAGCCACCAGAGTTACCGCTGCCTGTGGCTGTTACAGTTAGCGTTGCAACATATCTGTCTGCATATGAAATGTATGCACCATATGCCGCACCGCCATAAGACATGATTTTGTCTAAGTCTGCACGGTAAAAGTAATGCACGCCACTATTATTACCAGGAGTGATATATCCAGAACCGGAATCTGCCAGAGTTTGGATTCTTTCCCTGAAGTGGGAAAAGCTCATATCAGTTTCTGTGTCATTTGTGCATTTGATTGCCACCATATACAAGCTGCCGTTTTCAAAGTCATCCGCACTCAAGCCTGTTTCCACTGTTGCCAAGGTGGTTTTTGTATTGGTGGGAATGGATTCTGCCACGGAAAAAGTAGTTTCATAAAGAAGTTCTACCGCCTCACTACCACCGCCTCCGGCTTGAATACCCGCAATCTCCGTGGGCATCTGGTCAAGTGTCATAGAATCGCTCTTGCCCGTCTTTCCACGGATGGCATCGGCGATGGCTGTCAGTTTATCAGTAAGAGCCATTTTCGATCACTCCTAACTTTGCATCGATAAGAGAATTGATGTGGGCATCTGTGGGAATGTTATCCTTGTCCGCATTGGTTCGAGAAAATGTATCAACAGAACCGTCTTGATAGATGATATACTCGTCAAATATATTTTCTTCGATGTTGGGGCAAAGGAATGCTGCCCGTTCCTCGTTGCAGAACGCCAAGTTAATATAGTCCACACCGTCGGGAGTGAACACAACTGTTCCGCCGTTCTGAACATGAGAATAAATCTCCTGCGATCCATAATTTGCAACTTCGCCGGACTGGGTTACAATTAAAGAACCGCTCTGGCCAGATGCAGATTCTGCCTTGCTCCAAGAAATTTCAACCCCGGAAGAACTTGAAACGGTTGCAAAAAAGATTCTGTTAGGTTCTCCTGTTCGACAAGAGAAATGAAACATATCCTCAAGATATTCAACAAGATAAAGAAGCACCGTGCATCCGTCAGAGGAAACCTTCATTGCTACAATCTTTCCAGCCAAATACGCTTCTTGAAGCTCCAAAAATGTTACATCAAGAGTTGAAATTATTTTGCCGGATTCTTCGTTCAGGTTGGAATCTGTAATAATGTTTATTAAAAATAGATTTTTTGCTGCGGCATCAATATCTTCTCTTGCCTGCTTGTCAACAAAACTGTCGTATGTGTTTCCGCCAAGGGTTAAACTTTTTAACTCTGCCATTTTTACCTCCTTTAGCTAATCACAACATTGCCCTCGCCATCATCAGTTACGCTAAGCGTGTCAGAGGACGGGAGAACGGCTGTTACATAATACTTTAAGTCGGATTTGCCGTTGCGAGAAACTCTTACCCGTTTGCCGGAAATTGTAACAGTTGTTTTCCAGGCAACCACAGAATCGCCAAGTTTTCCGTAACAATTCTGCGCCAATCCAGACATATTCAAGCTCCATGTTGCGCTAATGGCTTCGCTTCCGTTGATTGCGCGCAATCCGACAATAACCGCTTGCACATTGCCAGAAAACTCATGTTCTGCTGCGCCGTTTCCCTCAATTGTTGTTTCCCAAGTTTCCAGTTTTGCGCCAACGCTAATAATTTTATTTGCGATTTGGTCTGCATAGTATTTGTTTACAGCATCTCTATCGTCTGTTGGTGCAGAAAGGCCGGTAATCTTGTTTCCGCTCATGTCAATGCTTCCTCGCATAGAGCCGCCATCAAGAGGAAGAACATATCCAGACATTTCGTCAGAAACAAAACCGCAATAATCCGGGTTTGCTCTCAAATCGGTAATATCTGCGCTACCTATAGATGCAGAACCGGCTTTTCTATAAACATGACAAAGGTGTAACTCATACACAGATTCAGTACGAACAACATCCGGAGCAATGGGGGAAGATGCCTCTGCGCCGGTTTTATATACAATGTTTGTTTCGTTCGCATTTGCGTCAAACCGAACTACAACCGCATCAATTCTGGGCAAAAAAGAGCCGGAAAGTGGCATGGTTAGAGAAAAATCTTCCTTCATCGCCACGACTTTTCCAGAAAACTTTGTATTTGCAATCCATGCAATGCCAGGATTGATGGTTACAACCCTGCTGTTGGCAACGGCAGAAACCAGAAAGTCATCACTTGTAAATACACCGCTTGTGCGTACCGCATGGAAAAGTTCTGCGTCTTCCGCATTATATTCTACATTGTTTAACGGGTATGTAATCAGTGCCATTTAATCACCTCTTGATTATGATTTGACCAACCTCTACGGTTGTTTCGACCTTGTTGTTTTGGGATTTTTGAGTGAACTTTTTGACCCTTGCCTGCAATTTTATGCCGTATTCAGTTAAGTACACGGTCAGAACATCGCCAAGGTCGTACTTCTTTCCAAAATCTCCTGCATTTGGAGTGAATGAGCATACAAAAATATTCGTATGCTTATTCAGCTCATCAACGCCGAAAGCGGAAATCTTAGCCAAAAACATTGAATCTGTGTCTTCTTTTTCTCTTGAAATTCTTGTCGCATCAACCACCAATTCACGCCTCTTGTTTCCGTTTGTTCGGTCTATGTCGATGCGAATTGGAGTCCCGTCCTGTTCAGCACCCAAAACAATCGCATAGTTTTTGAAGTTTTCGGAAGACAAGAGAATAGAATTGATCGAAAGATTTCTGAAGCGTTCAGAAAACACAAGGTTTTCTTTCGGTGCTGGCTGATACAAAGAAAGATTCATTGCATTTCCGTTTCTCTCAATCTTAAATCCAACATCCGTTTCTTGGCATACAGTTGTACAAACAGATAGAACGGACTGGCTACCAATGTGTTCGCCGTAAGTCTGTTCTATTTCACTTTCCACAAATTCCAGTGACGGAATTTTTGTACTGTTATTATATGCGTTTTGCACGGCTGTGTCAATATTCGTTCCAGGTTCAATAGAACCAACAAAGGCAACATCTTCTAAAACACGCTGCGCTTGTTTTCCGGTCGCAACAATGTGGCCGTTTTTTGTTTCCACAGATTTGATAACCATGAGCGTCTTTCTGTCTGTTCGACCAACAAAACAATCAGCCTTAACCTTTTTCTTGTATTCATCTGTTGCAATCAGTTCTAAAGAAAAGTTTTCAACCGTGTTATATCCCTCAGCCCAAAGGCAGGAAATATAATGGTTTTCGATGGCGGCAACCCGCTCCAAATTTTCGTTGTAAAGGTTAAGATTCATATACAGCCACCACCGCAGGATTATAAGAAAATCTTGTTGTTAGGTTTGTGCCACCGCCATCATCGCTGGCAGCAATAAGGTTGTCACCAACATTCAACTCAAACAGTGTAGATTCTTCGTCAATCCAAGAAATAATGTCGATCAATTCGTCCGAACGCTTCAGCTCTGCCCGCAAAATTCCCTGCGAATCTCGATAAATGGTAACGGTGTCGCCCATAGATAGCGATCCGTTCAGTTTCAAAAACTCCAGGGTTTCAAGGTTGGTGACGACAGGGTTGTTGGATTCCCCCGTCGCCACCATAACCACCTTGAAAGAAACTTTGACATCGCCAGAATTGATAATGTTATTATACTTTTCATCAGACTTCATGCCGAACGCATGGGGCGTAGCATAGTTAATTGGAAACCTGAACAACGGCTCAATTTTGCCAATTTCCGAACTCTTTTCTTCAACGGAATAGAAAAACGGATATGGTGCGAACAGCTGCATGGAAAACCGCCCGTCGCCCTTTTTGGGAGAAAATGTTGGTGTGCTTTTCACATAGACATTTGTGTAGTATTTTCCTTCAAACACAAGTCGCCCACGAACAAATGGAGCAAAAACCTTCCGCATTCTTTGCTTCGTTGCGTCCACTGCACTATAAATTACGCCTTTTACATTGATGGGTCTACCAGTAACAGACTGACTTTCCACGGTTTCACCAATCTGCAAAAATCCCTGAGAGGTGCCAATGTCAACAGAAACACCATTGCCAATGTCAATGTCAAAAACAGTGTCGCCGTCCACACCAAAGACATATTTGTCGCCGTTCTGTGATTCAAAAACAGCTTTATACACCTAAATACACCGCCCTTTCCTGCTGGTATAGTGCTTCCTGCATCAAATCTGCTGCGGTTTTTGCTTCGCTGTAGATGTTCTGAATGACGGTGACTCCACCGCCAGCGAACCCATTTGCGGGAGAACCGACAATTCCGTTGCCATCATAAACAACTTCGTAATCATAACCACCAAAGTTCAAAGAATCTTCAATGTCTTTTGTGACATTTGCAAATTCGTCATCCCAACCAATGCCGAAACCTTCAGCAGTCCACTTGCCTAACTTTTTGAAAACTTTGGACGGCGATGCGATACCCAGGATTTTCTTTGCAATGCCGATAAGGTCGCCAAATAGGCCCTTAAACCACGCAACAAGATTATCCCAGGCGTTAGAAATGCCCTGCTTTATTCCTTCGATGATGTTCTTGCCGATTTCAATAACCGGCTCCAAAAAATCTCCAAACGCAGTTACAAGGTTGTCAATGATTTCTGGTATTTTCTCAACTAACTGCGGCACAGCAATGATAAGTCCTTTTGCCAATGCAACAATAAGAACAACAGCCGCATTGAGCAACTTTGTAATTGTGTCCGGGTTAGTTAAAATATCAACCATTTTCAAAACAACATCAACAATGGTTTGAACAAAGTTAGGGTCGCCAACCATCTGGGCAATTCCATCAATGAGCGAAAAAATCAAATCGATGCCGACCTGAAGAATGTCCGGCAACATCGTTATAAGGCTTGTCGCAAGATATTTGATGGTATCAAATGCCGTTTTCATCAACATTTCTTGATTTTCGCTAATACCATCTACCAAAGATTTAATGATAGAAATTGCCGCTTCTGCCAGAATGGGCAGGTTTTCTTCAATCAGAACAGGGATTTCCCGCACGATAACGGGAATTAAATCACGCACCAACTTTGATGCGCCATTCAATGCCGTTCCAATTTTGGGGATAAGCTGTGTGGCAACTGCGCCCACACTTTCAACAAAATTGCCAATCAGCATATCAAGGTCTGCGCTATCGTCTGCCAAACCCGTAACAAGGTTGCTCCACGCACTCTTTGCCATAGACAGAGAGCCACTAAGGGTCGAAAAGGCCTCGTTCATTGTGTTATTGGCAAGACCTAATTGCGCCACACCTTGTTCAAGCATCTTTGAGACGGCCGCTTGATATTCGTCAATCGGTACTTCCGTCAACTGTGTGTAGCTATCGCTCAAAATACCAGCCGCTTGTGCTTGTTCCAAAAATCCAGCAGAAGTGGCAGGCAAAATGCCGGAAAACTGATCCGCAATGGACTGATAGGAAGATGTGCTTCGGGTAATAAGTGTAAACTTTTGGGAAAGTTCGTCCACATTCTTGCCCGTACCGCTTGCATAGTCAGAAATGGCTTTCAAGCCAGTTTTTGCAGCTTCATAACCTGCTTCGTCGCCCATTGTCGCCGCAAATGTTGCGCCCACATCGTTGATAACTGCAAGATACTGATTTGCAGACAGACCCAATTCCTTGTATGCGTTATTGGCATCGGTGGCGATTTTGGAATAATCCATATCATTGAAAATCTTTTGTGCGCCACCCGCAAGCTGTTCGTATTCGGCAAAACTGTTGACGGCTTGCGTGGTTAAAGCCGTTACACCAGCGGCAGCAACGCCCAACGCAGCGCCAGCAACCTTGCCAGCGGTAGCCAATCCCTTGCCCAATTTGCTTGCAAAATTTCCAACACCCTTGCTTGCAGCATCAGAATTTTTGCCAGCCTTGGAAACGCTCTTTGAATAATCATCAAGTTCCTTTTTGGCTTCTTCCGCTTCTTTTTCAGCTTCATTCAGTTTTTTTGCAAGTTCCTGTGTCTTTTGAGAAGATGTACCGCTTTCCTTTGCGGACTTGTTAAACTCTTTCGTTATGTCCGCAACTTTCTTTTTGGCAGAATCATAACCAGCCGCCAAGGTGGAAAGTTTGTTGCGCTTCGTTTCAAGCGCCGTGCTCGCATCGGCAACTTTATTCTTGAAAGTTTCAATCGGATGCCTAATTGCTTCCGTTGCGTTTTTCAATTTTTCAATGTTTGCCTTTGCTGTTTCAACAGGGTGCGCTATTGCATTAAATCCACTCTTTGCCTTGTCAAGCGGGGATTGCAGATTTTTTATTGCCGTAGCAACATTTTTTGAAACCTTTTGTGCATTTTCCATAGACTTCTTGAATCCAGTATCATCTACGGAAATTTTTGCATATAGTTCAAATAAATTCAACCTATCACCTACTTTTGAATTTATTTCAGTTTGTTTCTTATGCCCTCGATAATGTCATCAGCCGTGCGATTATCGATGGGTTTCGGTTCGAGAATGTCTTGCAGTTTGGCTTCGATGTAAGAGCCGCCGCCCATTTTTGCTGTGTTCTCGGTCATAATCCGCAAGCATTCCGCATAGTAAATTTTTACTGCCTTTTCTTCCTGTTCTTTTTGAAAAAGGGATATGCACAAATCCTTGGCATATCCCCATCCAAACATTTTTAGTTTTACTGGTTCAACAGAGGCAAGACCTCTCTTGACAGCTGAAGCAGGGAGGGCAGAACAGATGTAAAAAAATCGATTGCAACCTCATTGGAAAACAGCGTTGCCATAGTCTTGAATGTGTTGGGTGCTTTTTCGCCCTCATCCAAAACCCACAGTTTGGCAAACAGCTTGCCGGTATCGGCAGGATATTTCACCATAATGTTTTCAAGGATTTTCTTGAAAACCGCTTTTCTGTCACCCATGACTTCATTTTCGTCAACATCGATGTTCTTCACCTTGTCAACAAAAGGCTTGATTTCGTCGACAATCCGATATGCGGCAGGCAGACAAATTTCATCCTCGCAATCAAAAATAAATCTTGCCATTGTTTTACCTCCAAATTTTTTAAGAGCCTACTAACGCAAGGCTTGTCGTTGCTTTGTTTGTGCGTTATAGCCGCTACGCTCTTTTATTCCTCAGTGCCTTCCTGGACATAGAACTCCATCGGAACTTTGCTCTGTTCGTTAATGGAGGGATGACCGTTCAGGGTAACAGCAATCTGACCCTTGCCATTCTTTGTGGTCTGAAGGCTGAAACCGCTGGAAGAAAGTGCATTGATAAGACGGATTGCAACCAAGCCGCCGTCAGAACGGTCGCCAACCCACCACACATCGGCAAAGTCGGTGTCCTTCAGGTCACGCCGGGGAATAATTGCGCCATTCTCTGCGCCGATGTCAGCCGCACCCAGCGCCATACGAATGACCTCTGCGGTAGTATTCAGCGCAGTAAAGCCGAGAGTGGTTTCCCAGCCGTCAAGGTGCATC
>JAZOAV010000061.1:0-14874 GCA_045595645.1 Faecousia sp. | reverse complement strand
GGCCTCCGACGTGCAGCGGCTGCTGCATCAGCAGCGGGATCGGGCTTATCCACCACCAGAGACTCGGTGGTCAGGATGCAGGCGCAAATGCTGGCGGCATTTTCCAGCGCAGAGCGGGTGACCTTGGTGGGATCCACAATGCCCGTGGGGATCATGTCGCAGTAGGAGGCGGTGTAGGCATTGTAGCCATAGCCAACCTTGCGGCTGTTCTTGATCTTCTCATAGACCACGGAGCCGTCTACGCCCGCATTTTCTGCGATCTGACGGATGGGAGCCTGCAGAGCCTTGGCAATGATGGCTGCGCCGGTTCTCTCGTCGCCGCTCAGGTGAGTCAACAGCTTTTCCACAGCGGGGATGGCGTTGACATAGGCGGTACCGCCGCCTGCTACGATGCCTTCCTCCACGGCGGCACGGGTAGCGTTCAGAGCGTCCTCCACGCGGAGCTTCTGCTCCTTCATGGCAACCTCGGTCTGTGCGCCGACACGGATGACAGCCACACCGCCGGAGAGCTTTGCCAAACGCTCCTGGAGCTTTTCACGGTCATAATCGGAGGTGGTCACAGCGATAGCGGCCTTAATCTCGTGGATACGAGCCTGAATGGCCTCGGCCTCGCCGCAGCCATCGACGATCACGGTGGTGTCCTTGTTGACCTTCATCTGACGGGCACGGCCCAGATCATAGAGCTGTGCATCCTGTAAGTTCATGTTCAGCTCGGAGGCAAAGTAGGTACCGCCGGTGAGAATGGCGATATCCCGCAGCATTTCCTTGCGGCGATCACCGAAGCCAGGCGCCTTTACGCACACGCAGTTGAAGCTGCCGCGCAGACGGTTGACCAGCAGGGTAGACAGGGCATCGCCCTCTACATCCTCGGCGATAATGACCAGCTTCTGACCGCCCTTGACGATCTGCTCCAAGATGGGCAGAATGTCCTGAATGGAAGAAATCTTCTTGTCGGTGATCAGGATGAAGGGATCGTCGATGACGGCTTCCATCTTGTCGGTATCGGTGACCATGTAGGGGGAGATATAGCCACGGTCAAACTGCATGCCCTCTACGACTTCCAGACCGGTCTCGGCGGTCTTGGATTCCTCGATGGTGATGACACCGGAAGCGGTGACCTTTTCCATAGCCTCAGCGATCAGCTTGCCGATTTCCTCGTCGCCGGAGGAGACGGTGCCGACACGGGCGATGTCTTCGCTGCCCTTGACGACCTCGGAATTGGCCTTGATAGCCTCTACAGCGGCGTCAACAGCCTTCTGCATGCCCTTGCGCATAACCATGGGGTTGGCACCGGCACTCAGATTCTTCAGACCTTCCTTGACGATGGCCTGTGCCAAAACGGTGGCAGTGGTGGTGCCGTCGCCGGCCACATCGTTGGTCTTGGTGGCGACTTCACGGACGAGCTGTGCGCCCATGTTCTCAAAGGCATCCTCTAACTCGATTTCCTTGGCGATGGTCACGCCGTCGTTGGTGATGAGGGGTGCGCCGTACTTCTTGCCCAGAACCACATTGCGGCCCTTGGGTCCGAGAGTGACTTTTACGGTGTTTGCCAAAATATCAATGCCGTTTTGCAGCTTCTTACGGGCGTTTTCGCCGGTTTCGATCATTTTTGCCATAGTAATTGTTCCTCCTTATTCGACAATGGCGAGAATGTCAGACTGACGGACGATGGAGTATTCCTTGTCGTCCAGCTTGACCTCGGTGCCTGCATATTTTGCGACAACAACCTTGTCGCCTACCTTAACGACCATTTCTACCTCGTGGCCATCCACCAAACCGCCGGGGCCGACAGCGACGACCTCAGACATAACAGGCTTCTCCTTGGTGGCAGTGGACAGAATAATGCCGGAAGCGGGGGTCTCCATGGCTTCCACGGGCTTCAAAAGAACACGGTCTGCAAGGGGCTTGAGTTTCATAATACATTCCTCCTATAGTGTGGACGGTTAAGCCGTCTAAATTACTTGCGGCTTAGCACTCGTTTCTTCTGAGTGCTAACACCATATATAATACCCATTTCTGCGGGAAAGTCAAGAAGAATTTGTAAATTTTTTACGACATTTTTCTCGCCGCCGCCAAAAACGCCCCCTCCTCGGCGTTTGGCGTTGCCCCCGTCTATATCGTAGGGGCGAACTGTGTGTTCGCCCGAACCGCGAAGCGGCAGACGGTACGCATGACGAACACCGTACCAATTCGGTAGTTCCTGCACGCGGGCGAACACAGTTCGCCCCAACGATGGGGTTTGGCTGTGCGCTCTATAAAAAACGAGCCCGCTCTGCCGTTTGGCAGGGCGGGCGGTGTGAATTATTCGATGGGCTCGTCCATGAGGCGGTCGAACTCGGCGGCAACCTTGTCGAATTCCTCCTCGGGGATGTCCAGCAGCTCGAAGTCGTCTTCCGTGGGGACATACTCGTACAAATAGACATCATTGCTGTCGTCCAGAGCGTCCAGAGCGATGTACTGCTTGCCGTCCAGATCGAACACGCCCATAATGCCGCACTCGAATGCTGCGCCGTCGTCAAATTCCAGAGTAAGGATCTCGTCCTCAGAATATAATGCACGCTTGTCTTCCATAGTGAATCCTCCTGTAAATTGGTAAGTATATTATACCCTGTTTGGGCATCGGTTGCAAGTGTTTTTTTATGGCGCAGGGGACGATGCCCTCATCGTCCCGTTGCGAGGTGACCGAGATGGTACGGTGTTGGTTGTGCGCACCGTCCGCCGCTTCAAAGGGGGGCTTGGTGCGTGTGTTGCGCCCGTCCTCCCCTTCAAAAAGGGGGGCTTTTTGGGTGCGTGCGTTATTTGGTGAAGTGGCAGCACCAAATTTGTACCATGTGGGTGGTGCGGCGGGCGGCAGATTGCCGCCCCTACATTTTGGGTGCGGTGTAAGGGCGGCGTAGGCGGATTATTTGGTGAAATACGCCTTTGCGCTGTCGGAATAGGCGAACAGGGCGCAGGTGAGGGGTTCCAATACTGTGCCGGTGGTTTTGGAGGCGTAGGTTTCTGCGCTGTAACGCATGGTTTCGCTGAGCTGGGTATTGCCCTCGTAGATGGCGACATCGACGACGGTACGGAGCTCGGAGGCGAGCAGGCCGTAGAAGGTGAAGCTATACTGGCCGTTGGCGGCGTTATAGGCTTCAATGTCCGACAGGGTGACGGTTTGGGTTTCGCCGTTGGAGTTTTTGTAGGTGACCTTCATGGAGAGGTTTGCAAGATCGCCTGTGTAGCTCTTGGTATTGAAGACGAACTTCATGCCGACTTTAGATGCGAGGTCGAGGGTCTTACCGACCCAAGTGATTGTCGGGTTAGTCAGGTCGCCCAACTTGCTGTCGGTCGCGGTGAAATTCAAGGTGCTTGTGTTGCTGAGGTAGCTTCTGTGTGCTTCTGTCATGTTGGCATTGACAAGAGCATCTGTGCGGTAGCCCTTATAGCTCTGTGCCTCTGCGCCGTAGCGGAGCAGATCCGCGCACAGGGTCAGCATCTTTTGGTTGTTCGTGCTGTTGAGCATACCGTAAGCATAGGTTGCAACGCTGTAGCTGTCGGTTTTGGAAATATATTCCTGTGTGCCCTTGGTCATATGCAGAACTGCATCCACCATATCACCCATCTGCACGGCAGTAATGCCCGTCAGGGTGAAATAGTAGTAGTCGCCGTTTTCGACGGGCTGAATTTTGATCGTGCTTGTGCCGACAAGTTCGTTGCCCATGTACTGAGGCAGAGTACACTCCAAATAATAGCTGTCATAGCTCTCCAAGGAGGTCTTGGGAACGGCAAAGGTGATGGAAATATCACTTGCCAGATTCAGGGTATGGGAAATCTTCAGGCTGCTGTCTTCTACAGGCTGAGAAGGATTGCCGGGAGCACCTTCTTCAGAGCCGATATACACATAATCCACAACAATAGAACCCGTTTCCCCGGCTTCCTTCACTACAAAATGATCAAAGCCCAGCTCGATTCCCTGTACGGTGCCTGCCTCTGCCATAGTGGTGGCAGGGAAATCGCTGCTTCCTGCGCCTGCGGCAATCTCGTCCCGGGTGAAAAGAGGGACAGTCAGAGTGACATAGTTTCCGTCATAGTTCAGGTCTGCTCCCAAGAAGCTTTCCTTTTCACACACTCTCTCGGTTATCGTTCCGTCTGTTCGGGAATACCACAAGCGGAAGGACGGTGTATGGCCCGAAGCCGCCTTCAGATTCTCTGTTTTAAAGCGGATCTGCACCACCTGGGCAGATTGGGAATCCCAGTTCAGGGGCGTGTCAGAGCCGGAGTAGACCTGTGCAGAATGAGACTGGGATTCCGATTCTGCCGTGTCTACGGTAATATGCAATGTGCCGTCCTCGCGGTTCACAAAGCCTGTGCCGGCGACCATTTGAGAAGCAGCATGGTCGTAGGTTTGGAACAGCCAACGGGTACTGCCGTCAAAATTGGTGCCGCCGTACTTGGCTTGGGTGTAGTATCGATCCCGATCTGCATCCGTATCCCCAAAGTCAAAGAACAGCTCCTGTTCTTCCGCTGCCTTGGCAGTGAGATGTACCGTAAAAGCTCCCACATCAAGGGTCGTTCCCTTGGCGGTTTTGTAGCGAATGGTCACACTGTAATCTCCGGAAACAGAGGCATTGTAGTCGGGATCAAATACAAACCAGAAAGTTCCGGGCTTTTGATCGTTCTGAGAGCAATGGAAGATCTCTCCGCCTCCCGAAAAGGCATCAAAAGAATAGTTCACACGAATATCTTCCAGAAGGAGGGTGGTCAGATCCTTCTGAGAGAGACCCGTTTCCAAATAATAGTCCCTGTGGCCTGTCCAGGACAGAAGCATGGCGGAAGGAGTTGCTTCGTATCGATAAAGTCTGAGCTTCACATACTCCAGAGTGCTGTTGAGCTTGCTTTTGGTCATTTTCGCAATGCCCCAGCCTTTTTCGTTGGCAAAGGTTCCGTCGCGGTACATGGGATAGTAGCTTCCGTCCAGATACCGATAGATCACAAAAGTACTGTCGGACAGCTTGTCCATCCACACAGCCCATGTGTTTTCCTCCAACTGCTGACTCATGGGAGCCCATGAGCCGTACAGACCGGTCGCTGAAAAGCTGTCATCCTCTGCAAAGGTCATGGCATGGCCCTTGGTGGAGGTTCCCCAATAATCGCCCTCTCCCTTACGGATTTTCACCTTCTCATAGTAGGTGGTAATGGCAGAGGAGACGGCGGCATCGGCTTGTGTGCCTTCGCCCTGGGCTTTTATGTTCCATTGCACCAATCGTCTCTGGGAGTCTGAGAAGAAGTAGTAGTCTCCGTCGGTAAAGGCAGGAAGGGCACTGGATACCCCACCGTTTATGGCATCAAAGGACAGAACCTGCCCTACTTTGTTGTCCACGAAGATATAGGGAGCATAAGAAGTGCCGATGGCTTCCGCCTTGGAATAGCGGTAATAGCTCTCCGGATCTTGCACGGGATCTTCTCCGTTTTGAGGATTTTCCTTTCCGAGGGTTCGGAAGTTGGCACCCCAACCCAGGTAGTCATAGCCTGTGAAGGCCTTTTGGTAGAAAACGCCCTTTGAACCGCTGTAGCCGACGGTTTCCGAGCCGGCGTAGTAGATTTTACCGATATAAGGCGACCAGCCTAAATAATTATTGTAGTATCTCTGCTGATTCATGGTTGCACCCCATGTTTGATTGCTGAAAGCAACGGAGGGAGCTACGACCTTTGCAAGCTCGGTATGATTGTCAATGCCGTGATGGGGGATCTGCATCACATCGGATTTCAGAACAGAAGGATCGTACATGGCCATGAGCGTTGCATCTGCCTTCTGCAGGTCTCCCGTCAGAAGAACCTTCTTTCCGTCCAGCTCGAACTGCAGCACCGTAGAAATATTGTTCTCATGGGTATAGGCAATGCAGGAGCTGTCATTCAGGATCAGCTGATTGTTGCTGTTGGGCTGGTAGCGATCCTCCGCAGTGTAGAGCACATCGAATTGGATTCCGGAAACCGTGAAGCGATCCCCGGTATGGGGCTTGTAATATTTCACATCGGGGAACATCTTTGCCACAGCCTGTATGTAATTGAAGGTATCACACTCAATGTCAAAGTTATACAAAATGGTCTTTAATTCAAACTCGTTTCTGTATTTCTTCAGGAAACGGGTAAATCCGGTCACATGATCGCTGTGGGGATGGCTGATGTGCCATGTGTTGATGACCATTCTCTGCCCTTCGGGAACGCCGGTGATTGACCGAAGGAAGCTGTACAGCTCCCCACAGGCACGGTCGCCGTTTTGATTGGAGCTTCCGCCGTCAATGATAAACAGGCTGTTGTCCGACATCTTCATGACAAACATAGAACCTGCACCGCTGCGATATTGGGTGATCAAGTCCGCATCGGATGCCATGACATAGCCGTCGTGGGATTGGGAGAGAGAATACATGTACAGCTCCGTGGGGCTGTCGCCCGTAGGGGTATAGTTGTATGTTCCGAGGGTATCCTTGTGATTATCGACGATGACTCTCACTTGATTCAAGTATTGGAATAAGGCAATATATACGGAATGAGAACCGTCCTTGGCTAAAAACTTGCCGAAAATATTTTCCTTGATATTCCCTTTCAGCTTTCTGGAAAAGACCTTTGTATAACCGCTCTCCAAGAGCGTATTCACATATTCACCAAATTCTGCCTTGTTGGTATTGGTAATAATGCACATTTTAGATTGTACACATGTGTCCTCTAATGTTGCACCTCGGCCGCAGTCATAATACAACCAATTTTTGGTAATATTCCCCCCGACATAGGCAGGAATGTCAACCTCGGCAATGGGGACGGCGCGATTGCTTTTTTCCACAGCCGCTACAGGGATCGCAGACAGGAAAAGTGCTGCAATCAGACACAGAAGAAGCCCGATTTTGAGTGTTTTTTTCATAGAAATACCTCCTTTATTTGCACTGCGCAGAGAATCGTCCCTGTCCTGCCGGTGTTGGTGACGCATAGGTTGGGAGGCGGGTAGCCTCCCCTGCATTTTGAACGACCGTCCGTTTTGTAGTACCTTGTAACATCTAAAATGTTATGCCGGCCCGTAGTGTGCGCATTCCTATGCGCACATGTATGCACCAACTGCCTGCAGGTGCGCATAGGAATGAGCACGCTGCGGTTGCGAATAAAGCTTTAAGTGTTACGGCGTACTACAAATGCAATCAGTCAATATACGATCTAAATATAGATGAATTGACACTCCGTGCCATGAATTGATGCTAACGCATCATGATTTCTCGCTTCGCTCCATGAATGGAATTGCCGTTGCCCTCTTATGCCCCGCAGGGCAATTCATTTATAGAAATTGGCGGTAAGCGGTAGGCAAACCGATGTGTTCCCGAATTTCTTCCTCGGTGAACCACTGAAATTTCGCCTCTTTGCGGCAACGCAGGTAGATTCCCCGCAGGTGCCACTCCACATGGGTGAAAATATGCTGTCGCTCCACGGTTTTTTCGATGGCTGTGGGTTCTACGCCCCAGCTTTCTGCCAAGGCGATGGCTTTTTCTGCCTCCAAATATCCCTCGACATCAGGGAACTGCCACAGACCTGCCAGCAGACCCTTGTTGGGTCGCTTGCAGAGGGCGATTTTTTCGCCGCAACGGAGGAAAAACACGCTCCGTTCCTCTATGCGCCTCGGTTTTTTTGCCTTTTTTTCGGGATAGCACTGCTGGCAGTCCTCGGACTTGGCTCCGCAGAGCTCTTTTAGGGGACAGTTCTCGCAGTGGGGTGCGCCGTTGGGCACACAGACCGTGGCACCTAACTCCATGAGTGCTTGGGTGAAGTCGCCGCAGTGCCCCTCGGGATAGACAGGGCGCAGCAGCTCCTCCGCTTCCTTTCGCTCCACCGTGCGGCACAGCAGACGGGACAGCACCCGTATCACATTGCCGTCCACCGCAGGGGCGGGGGCTTCAAAGCAAATGGAGGCAATGGCTCCCGCCGTGTAGGGGCCAATGCCTGATAAGCGCAAAATGTCTGCGTATTCCGTGGGAAAGCTTCCCAGCTCTACGATTTCCCTTGCCGCCTTTTGCAGATTGCGCACGCGGCTATAGTAGCCCAATCCCTCCCACAGCTTCAAAAGCAGGGTTTCCTCTGCCTGAGCCAAGGAGGGAATGTCGGGAAGTGCCGTCAAAAAGCGGGTGTAATAGCCCTTTACCGCCTCCACGCGGGTCTGTTGCAGCATGATTTCCGACAGCCACACATGGTAGGGCAGTCGATCTGCCCGCCAGGGCAAATCCCGCTTGTTTTCCGCAAACCACGGCAACAGCAGGACGGGCAGCTTGCTTATTCTGTCCATCGGCGGCGGCGGTAACGGGGCTTTTTGCTCTGCGCCAGCTCGTCAAATTTCTTTGCCGCATCGCTGGCACCTTCGTAAATCAAACGGTTGACCCGCAGAGTGCCGTCGTCGTCCTTTTGCAGGCGCAGACGAATGAGGTAGCGTCCATGCTCGGGACAGCTTGCCATGGTCATGTAGCGGCGACCCTCCTGGGCGATCCAGTTGCCGTTGGCCATAGCCATGCCGCACTGGGGACAGTGGCTTTTCAGCTCTGTCATGGCATCGATGGCCTTGGCCTTATCCGTATAGCCACGGAACACGGATTTGCTGATGCAGCCCTCGGGGGGCGCACCGTGGAAGCCGTCACTGTGGGCACGCAAAGCCTCCTGATATTCGTCAATGCCCTTCTGCAAGTCCAAACGAGCGCACACCAATGCGGTGTGGTAGGCATCGCCCAGGGCATCGTGGGCTTGACGGGTGGGCTCAATGTTCATCATGCCCATGGCTGTGGCAAGACCGCGCTGAGAAGTGCCGCAGCCTGTTTGGGCGTTGAAAATCATCTGGGCATTGTACCATTGGGTGATCCAATCCGGCTCATCATCGTGGAGCAGGATATTGTCCTCCAAAATGGTGATATCGTCAAAGCCCCAGGTCAGGAAGATGCACTCCCCGCCGATCCACTCCCGAAAACGGCGCAGAGCCTCGGGGAAGGGATATCCCTGCTCCCGCAAAATGGCGTCGCTGAGCCCCGTGAGCTTGGCAACACGGCTATTGAGTTTTTTGTAGTATTTGGGGCGTACCAAAACCTGAAATTCATCGGCAATCGTGCCGTCGTCCAGCATACGCACTGCCCCGATTTGAATAATTTCCCCGTGAATCTCCACGGGCAGCACCTTTCTGGCGGCATAGGAGCCGGGCCAGGGCTGATTCCATTCCATATCCAAAACAATGTACTGCATTGCAATTTCCTCACTTTCCTTTGTATCATATCACACAATCGCCCCTATCGCAACAGATTTTTCGTCAAAAGAGCAGATTCAGCACAAAACACAGGCTCATTCCTATGACAGTGGGTAGGAGCAGTGCCCAAAGGGTCATGGCGTTGCTGCCCGTTTCTCGTCGAATCGTCCATAGCGTCGTGGTGCAGGGCCAGTGAAAGAGCATGAAAATCAGGGTACACAGGGCTGTGCCCTCCCATACCGCCGCACCGCCGATTTGCTCCGCCAAGGGCAGCACCAATTCATTGGCGGGACTTCCCAGCACAAAGGCCAAAAGCACCGCACCGTTCAGCCCGAACAGGGAGGCAAAGCCGTCCAAACGCTCGGCCAGCCACGGCAAAAGCCCTTGCCACTGCTCCAAAAGCCACAGGAGCAAGCCCGCAGGGGCTGCCACTGCCACCGCTCTCCGTAAAATTTTCAGGCTGCGGTCTAAGAGGGAGCGCAGAAGCACCTGCCCCACGGAGGGACGGCGATAGGGCGGCAGCTCCAACACGAAGGAAGAAGGCTCTCCCTTTAAGCGTGTGCGATGCAGAAACAGACAGCTCAGAAGGGTCATAGCCACTGCCAGCAGCACACAAGCCGTCAGTCCCAGCATGCGCCCCATGGTCGTGGAGAACATGCCGCTCAAGAGGCAAATGAGGGCAGGGAAGCGGCCGTTACAGGGAACGAGAGAGTTGGTCAGCACAGCCATCTTTCGTTCCCGTGGGGATTCGATGATGCGGCAGCCGGTCACGCCGGCGCAGTTGCAGCCAAAGCCCATGCACAGAGTCAGTGCTTGCTTGCCGCAGGCACCTACCCGCCGAAAGCCTTCATCCAATAGGAAGGCTACCCGTGCCAAATATCCCATGTCCTCCAGGAGCGTGAACAGGGGAAAGAACACGGACATGGGCGGCAGCATCACGGAGATCACCCGCGCGGTGGTGGCGTAAACACCATCCAGCAGTGCGCTCTGCACTGTTATCGGCAGGAAATCCAGCACCCTCCATAGCCAAAGCCCCAGTCTGTCAAAGCCCCACTGCAAGAGCTGAGAGGGATAGTTTGCTCCCTCGATGGTGAGCCAAAATACCAGCAACAGCAGAGCTAACAGTGCAAAATGTCCCCAAACAGGATGTAACAGGATGGAATCTATGGTATTTTTTCGCCGCACCTGCGCTCCCACCTCGGCGGCAATGCGACGGGCTTCCTCCGCATAGCGGCTTTCTCCGCCCTGACACACATGGGGCGACAGGGGCATAAAACCCTCGCAGACCTGCCGCACCGTCTCTTGCAAGTCCGTCAAGCCCTCTCCTTTTTGGGCAGAAGCTGCCACCACGGGCACACCCAAAAGGGCAGACAGACGAGAAATATCCGGCTCCATTCCCAAACGGCGGGCTTCGTCCATGAGATTGACACAGACGATGGGGTTGGGACAGCGTTCCAGCATTTGCAGGGCTAAAATCAAACTTCTGTCCAGACAGGTGGCATCGCAGACCGCCACCGTACAGCAAAAGTCCTCCGTTTCCAAAAAATCGGCGGCAATGCCTTCCTCCGGCGAGCCGCTTGTCAGAGAGTAGGCTCCGGGCAGGTCTACGATTTCGTAGTCCTTTCCTTTATATAAATAGTGTCCCTGGGCAACGGCCACGGTTTTTCCCGGCCAGTTGCCTGTGTGCTGCCGCAGACCTGTGAGGGCATTAAAAAGGCTGCTTTTCCCCACATTGGGGTTGCCTGCCAAAGCGATTCGTCTCATGGCAGCACCGCCACCCGTATTTTTTGACAATCTCCCCGCCGCAGAGCCAGCACGGTGCCGCCGATTTGCAGCAGCATGGGCCCTCCGCAGCAGGGGCGCAGACAGCACAGCTCTGTACCCTTCGTCAGGCCGAAGTCCAGCAGCCTTTGCCGCAGAGCCTCGGTTACGGACAAATCCAGCACCTGCCCCCGCTGTCCCCTTCGTAAGCTATCGCAAGTCATAGAAAAACCCCCTTTTCGCTGTCATAGTCTATGGCGAAAAGAGGGCTTTTGTGCAAAAAAGAACACGGGATCTCACTGTTGGGAACGCGCTGCGGCAAGGCAGTGGGGCAAAAAGCAGACGGAGGCATCCCAAAGGGAGCCTCCGTCGGTTAGGGAATTATGCTTCTGCTTCGTAGTCGATAAATTCGACATCCTCGTCTTCCTCAAAGCATTCCTCGGCTTCGTCGCAGAACTCGTCGAAGTCATCCTCGCACTTGCAGGGCAGGTAAGCCTTGATGTCCTCCCAGAAGTGGATGATCGCAGCAATCGCACCGGCCACAACAACGACAGCGCCAACGATGGCCAAAACAATAGACAGGGTGTTGTTCTTCTTCATAGTGGTCAGCCTCCTTTTATAGTTTTCTATTTATATATTATACCCTTTTTTCTGTTTCTGCAAGAGTTTTTTTGCATTTTTTGAAAAAAGGTCTATGCGCCGAAGGTTTCGACAAGGGTCTGCATTTTTTCGGAAATTTTAATGTGCTGGGGACAGACTTCCTCGCATTTTTTGCAGCCGATACAGCCGTCGGCATGGGGGCCCTCAATGGCTTCGTAAGGGGGTCTGTTACCGGTGAACAGCAGCTCGTTGTAGGCGGAGAACAGCTTGGGAATTTGGATCTGTTGGGGACAGCCCTCCAAGCAGTAGCCGCAGGCGGTGCAGGGAATTTCTCTTGCACTGCTGAAGCAGATGCCCGCCTCCACCGCTGTGGCAAAGTCTTCTTCGCTGAGCTTGTCGAAATTGTGCAGCAGGGTGGTATTTTCCTCCATCTGCGCCAAATCGGACATGCCCGAAAGCACCGCCAAGAGGCCATCCATGGAGGCGGCGAATTTCAGTGCCCATTCCGCAGGGCCGAACTTGGAATCTGCGAAAATGTCCCGTACCGCCTTGGGCAAGCGCATCAGCGTGCCACCCTTCACAGGCTCCATAATCACAAGCTGTTTCCCGAAGCGGCGCACGATCTCATAATTTTTGCGAGCCTGCACCTTGGGGTTCTCCCAATCGGCGTAGTTGATTTGGAGCTGCACAAATTCTACCTCGGGATGCTCCTGTAAGAGCGTTTCCAGCAGTTCGGGGCCACCGTGGAAGGAGAAGCCGATGTGGCGAATCTTGCCCTCGGCCTTTCTCGCCTGCACGAAATTCCACAGGTCGAACTTGTCATAGAGCTCGTGGTTGCCTTCCGTCAGGGCGTGGAGCAGATAATAGTCAAAATAGTCGGTGCCGCAACGCTCTAAGCTGGTGTAGAACTCTTGCTCCGCTTCCTCCTTGGTGGAAACCACAGCCGCATGGAGCTTGGAGGCTAAGGTGTAGCTGTTTCGGGGATGGCGGTCAACGAGTGCTTTCTTTGTGGCTTCTTCGGAGCCTTTGTAGACAAAGGCAGTGTCAAAATAGGTGCCTCCACGCTCTAAAAAGAGGTCTACCATTTTGCAAAGCTCGTCCATGTTGACTTCGCCGTCCCTCTTGGGCAGGCGCATCAATCCAAAACCTAATTTTCCCATGGTTCTTCCTCCTAATTTATTCTTTATTCTTTATTCGTTATTCTTTATTCGTTATTCTTTATTCTTTTGTGCAGGCACTTCTGACCTGTTTCTGTGTCGGTTGCTCGTATTATTTGCCGTTGCGCTTGGCTCTTGTCCCCCTTTGAAGGCAATGCTGTCAACTTAATAAAAATCGTAGAAAAATAGGAGGGTTTAAGCAATAACAATTATCCCTTTGTGCTACATCGATTTAAAGTTCAGCACTTTAAATCGATGATATATAAGTCTTATGTTTCGCTTTATAAGGCTTCTCCCGCTCCCTTGTGGCAATGTATAACCTGTCTGATTCCATTCAGTTGACAGCCTTGCCTTCAAAGGGAGGCAACGCAATTCGCTACTCTCTGCGAAAAACTGTAATGCTGGTTAAGATGGTAAGCACAAAATAATTTTTCTTTTCCCTCTGTTTTTTTGCAAAGTGCTGTGTTATAATGAAAAAAACAAAGGGGGTTCGGTATGAATAAGAATATAACGAAGCTAAAATCGGCACTGGCCTGTGTGACTGTGCTGTATTCTCTGTGCGGCTTTCTGCTGCGCAGCTATCAACTGAAATGGGAGCTGCTCTATGACGGCAGCTTGACAGAGGGGGCCGTTGTGTATCGGGTACTGCCTCTGATTTGTATCTGTTTCCTGCTGGGTGTCGCCTTTATGCTGTACCGCTTTTTCGGCAAGCTCACCAAGCATGAACAGTGTTTTTCCCCGTGTATGTTGACCACAGTCGTGCAAATCATCGCAGGCGTGGGTCTGTTTGGCGGCAATCTGTACCTGCAACTGATGGGACGGGAGCCCGTACCCGAATATGTGATCATATCGGAAACCCTGCTCAGGCTGGTGCCGTGGGCAGGAATGGTGGCAGGTGTCTGCCTGATCCTCTACGGCTTTGCTGCTCTGCGGGAAAAAGCCCCCAGTCCCCTGCTGTATATGATCATCAGCCTGTATTTGGTTTTGCGCCTGCTGATCTGCTTCCAGGAGTGGAATACGGACCCCTCTGTGCATCACTATGGCTATCAGCTTTTGGCAGTGATCTGCTGTATGCTGGGCAGCTTCCAGCTTGCGGGCTTCGGCTTTGACAAGGGTCGTCGGCGCATGAGCCTGTTTTTTGCTATGGGTGCCGTGCTGTTCTGCTCCATCACCGTAGCCGACCTCATGGAGAATCTCAGCGAATGTCTTGTTAATTTCGCCTTCCTGCTGTCCATGAGCGCCTCTGCCGCCCGCCTTCTCTTTGCCGCTGAACCGACAGAAGAATAAGTAACACCAACGGCGGGGACTCCCCCGCCGTATTGTTTTGGAGGAAACCATGCACGACTTACATATGCACATGATTTTGGACGGGGTGTACTACCGCGCCGCCATCGATGCCCACAGAGAGCAGCCCCAAGATACGCTGATTCGCGCCCGTTTGGCAGAATACCGTGCCCGTGGAACGCATTTTTTGCGGGACGGCGGCGATGCCCTCGGGGTCAGCCTGCGGGCACGGGAATTGGCGTGGGAATACGACATCGACTACCGCAGCCCCGCCTTTCCCATTTATAAAAGAGGACACTACGGCAGCTTTATCGGCTGCGGCTACGACAGCTTCGACGATTACCGCCGTTTGATCGACCGCGTGGCGGCGCAAAAGGGAAATTTTGTCAAGCTCATGCTTTCGGGCCTCATAGACTTTTCCCGGGATCACCGATTAACAGGGCTCGGCCCTCCCGCAGAAGAAATTTGCAGCCTGATCGACTATGCCCATGCAGCGGGCTTCTCCGTGATGGCACACGCCCACGGCGATCATGCCGTCAACGCCGCCTTAGATGCCCATGTGGATTCCATCGAGCACGGAGCCTTTCTCTCAGATGCCACCCTGCGCCGCTTAGCAGACAGCCGCACTCTCTGGGTGCCCACCCTGTCCACGATTGGCAATCTCATCGGCAGCGGACGCTACCCCGATGCCCTCCTGCGTCCGCTTTTGGCAGAACAGCAGGAAAAGGTAAAAAAAGTCGCCCAATGGGGCGGCTTGGTGGGCTTGGGCAGCGATGCAGGAGCCTATCGGGTGTACCACGGCAGTGCCATGGACACAGAAGCCGCCTGCTT
>JAZOAV010000060.1:0-5881 GCA_045595645.1 Faecousia sp. | reverse complement strand
ACAAAGAAAAGCACCAAGCCGAAAGGCTTGGTGCTTTTTTGGAGCTGCTATCCAGATTCGAACTGGAGACCTCATCCTTACCAAGGATGCGCTCTACCTGCTGAGCTATAGCAGCGAATGGTCTGTATCTCAGACAGCTCTGACATTATAGCAAGGAATATTCATTTTGTCAAGACTTTTTTTACATTTTTTTCGACTTTTTTTATTCTCCCTCTTTGGGTGGCAGGAAACCGCCCAAAGAGGGAGAAATGCGCTAAAAATCGTACTTTGCTGCCAACTTTGCAGGGGGCAGGCGTTGTAATCTTCCTAAGGGGAGAATGGAAAGGAGCAGATGCAGCAGGGAAATGCCGCCGTAGATCCACAGGCAAGCCTCCCAAGGAAGGCGCACGGGCAGATTCCACTCCGTATATCGCTCCATAACGGCAAGGACACCGTAGACGAGGGCGCACCAGGGGAGAACGGCCGTGAGGGTCTGCATCAGGCTCTCCATGGCAAAGATGGTAGAGAGCTTGCGGCGGGGAATACCCAGCAGGCGGTAGACCGCCATAATTCCGATGCGTTCCTGCACGCGGGAGCGTTGGAGCAGATAGAGCATTACAAGGGACAGGAGCAGCACTGGCAGGGTGACGATACTGCGGCTGTCGGCGCGGGTTTGGGTGGCTTCTGCATAGGCTGCTTCCGCTTCGGCGGTGGCATCTGTAACGGTAAATTTCACATAATGCTCCAGTTCGTGGGGCTTGGGGCCGTTGAGATAGTCTAAAACAGCTTCCTTGTCGGCGCAGTAGAGCTGCAGCGTGCCGCCGATCATGATGCGGAGCATAGCTTCAATATCCGCATCCGTCAGCACCAAATGGGCGTAGGTGTCAGCCTCTAAAGCATGGGCGATGACAAAGGATTGGGTGTTGCCTGTGGTGAAGTCTTGGCCCTCCCGCCAGGAATAGGCAGGCCCTGCGTTGTTATAGAAAACACAGCATTCGCCTTCCTGAATGGGGTTCTGCGCCGCTAATTCGGGGAATCGCTGTTGGAAATCTGCGACGGAAAGCACCTGTGTACCACGGGTGCCAACAGAGGCGAGAGCGGAGTTGCTCAGGAAAACAGAGGGGTCGCCGCTGTCACAGATGCCCACGATGGTGGGGGCGTACTCCTTCTTTTGGGTGTTCAGAGTCTTGCCAAGGAAATAGTCAATGCTCTGGATACCGTTTTGCAGAATGCCCGGACGAGCCAATATGTTTTCAAGTACCCAGCGGTCAACCACGATTTCCTCTGAATGCTCCGGCATACGGCCTGCAATCAGCGTGCTTTTATCCAAACGGGAGAGGGGAACATAGCTGCAATCGCTGAAATCAATGGAAACAAGACCCATTTGCAAATAGAAGTTGGCACTGTAGAACAATGGTTGGGGCAGGGTGGGAACATAGTCAAAGTCCAGCCCTGAATCATCCATAAAATCCATGAACAGCCCTGCGAGGGAATCTGCACCGATCAGGGTCACGGGGGTTTCCTCCGTGCGGTCGAATTCCACCTCTAACATATGGGCATCGGTGGTGACAAAATCCTCCCGATTGATTTCGGAAATGCGGAGATAGTCGCCCACGGTGTAGAGGGTCAGAAGGGTCAAAAGAGTCAGGAATGCAAAGGTGCCGAAGCGGCGCAGACCCTTTTCCTTTCGCAGGAGGCGGGCTTCCCTCCACAGCATGGAGAAGGGAAGGCTTCTGTGGCGCAGACGGGGGGCTTTTTCCTGTGCTTGCAGGGAAGTGGGGGCATCCAATTCCTCCAGACGGATGAGAGGACGCTCTCCTTCAGCGATAAGAGGAGAATCCCCGCTGCTGCCGCAGGCAACGGCACGGTTGTCGTCTAACTTGAGGACGATGCGGTTTTTCTGCACCAAGAGGGTGAGCTGCACGGGGGCGGCACCCTCCTCCTGCAAGTAGCGGATTTGCAGACCGTTCTCTTGCAGGGCGATGGATTTGTAGTCACCGGTATAGAGAGTGGCACTGTCGGAGGGCAGGGGACTGCGCTCCCAGTCCGTCTTGTCCTCTACCAGCTTTCCGTCCTCCAAACGGAGAATGCGGTCGGCATAGAACTCGGCAATGCGGGTCTCGTGGGTGACCATGACCACCAGACTGGTGCGGGAGATTTGCCGCAGGAGGCCGCAGATGTTCAGGGTGTTGGCCTCGTCCAAATTGCCAGTTGGCTCGTCGGCAAAAATCACACGGGGACGGCGAGCCAAGGCACGGGCGATGGCGACGCGCTGCTGCTGACCGCCGGAAAGGGTGGACACATTGCGCCGCAGATAGCGTTCCATGTCTACGGCTTGCAGGGCTTCCCGCACCCGCTTCATCTTCTCCTTGTGGCTCAGCTTGAGAGCGTGGAGACCTAAATAGACATTGTAGGCAACGCTGTGGTCGTTTAAGAGGTAATAGTTTTGGAAAATGTAGCCGAAGCTGCGGTTGCGTTCAGCCTCGGTGGAGCGGCGGCCGCAACGGAGCTTGGAAAGACCATCGGTTTTGACGGTGCCGCTGTTAAAGCGGTCTAAGCCGCCGATGGCGTTGAGCAGGCTGGTCTTGCCACAGCCGGAGGGGCCGAGAATGCACACAAAGCCTGTGTCGGGTAGGTCGAAGGAAACGCCGTGGAGGACACGGGTGTTGCGGTCGTAGCTTTTTTTCAGATTTTTGACTTGTATCATGGCTCGTCCTCCATATTCAGGTCAGGAGTGAGAACGGTGAAGGGATAGACCTGCTTTTTCAGTGCCCGCAGAATCCACAGGGCGGCGAAGAAGCTGGCAAGGAGATGTACGCCAAAGAGTAACAGCAGCTTGGGAATGGTGATGTGCCGCAGCAGCTTCAAAATCGGCTCGATGCGATACTGTCCGCACAGCTCAATGCCGAACCAGGCAATGCCCTCGGCGGGAATCAGGAAGAACAGGAATTGCCACAGCACGGAAAGCTTGGCAGTGCGGCAACGCAGACCCAAGTTGCTCAGCAGACGGAAATTCTCCGTTTGGGCACTGTACATGGCACGCAGGGCGAAGATTTGCAGCAAGAATACGGCGATCAAAGCCAAAATGGAGATGAGAAGGGTTTGCATCCGTTCCTTGGCGAGCTCCGGATCCTTTTCCACGGAGCCTTCCCGGAAGGGGGAAATGGCGGCATAGCCCAGAGCGTGAATGTCCTCCAACACCCGATCGGTGTAGGCGTAGTCCTCCATATAGAGGCTGAGCTGATTGGGGTAGCCGAAGATGCTCAGTTCCCGGAAATCCGCATCGTTGACTTCAAAGATATCATTGCGGTTGGAGGCGTGGATGCCGGCAAAGGTGAGCCAAAGGGCATCTACTTGTTCGTTTCCTTTGCGTTCCAACCATGCGGGGAGCTTGGCAAAATAGTATTCCCAATCTTCTACCAGACCTCCGCTTTGCTGGAAGGTGCTTCGGAAGCTGCCCTGAGGCAGGTCGTCAGCGGCGGGAAGGTAGATGGAGGGAGTGTAGGCATTGGAGGCGGCGATTGCACCCATGTCGTCGTGGAAGTACAGGCCGGAGCCGTAGTTGGTGACACCCACGACCTCCACTTCCAAGCAGAGATAAACAGAAACAGACCAGTTTTGGCGGTCCTGAATGTACACGGGAAAGGTCTGCCCCAGTAGCTCTTCGCCGCCAACAGCGACCACTTCGTAGAGACACTCGGGACGGCGGCCTGCCGTCAGGAATTCTCTGCCGTCGGCAAACATGGGCTCGGTCTGTACATAGCAATGGCTTTCGTAGAAGGTGAGCTGCTTGTTAAAGGTCATGTTGTCGTCTCGCAGACCGCCACCGTTGGCCTCGGATTCAAAATGACTGCGGTAGTCGATGTCCTCCCGATAGGAGTAGTCTAAATCCTGCGCATAGCCGTATGGCTGAAGAGATTCCACATACTCCACGCCCAGCAGGGCTTCAAAATCCCTTTCCTCCATGGGCGCGGTATCGGAGCGCACCACAACGATGCGTTCCTTGTTGCCGTTGCGGAAGGCGGATTGGTCATAGATGCGGGTGTCCGTATCGTCCAAAGCAGACAGGAAGGTGCCCAGGAAGGCAAAGACGGCAAAGGCACTGAGGGTAAACAGAAGGAGCATCAGAAAGCTCCAAATGGGGCGGGCACGGAGCTGTAGACGGGAAATATGGAGGCTGAGACCTCTGTAGCTTCGTTTGACAGGGACCTCCGTTTCACAGGGGGCTTCGGCGGCTTGCAGGGGAATATCCATGCTCACTGCGCCGTCTTGCAAATGGATGCGGCGGGTGACAGAGCTTTCCGCCTCCTCGAAATCATGGGTGATGAGGATGACCAGCCGTTCCTTGGAGGCTTCCTTGAGAAGGGAAATCACCTTGAGGCTGTTTTCCCTGTCCAGATTGCCTGTTGGCTCGTCGGCAATGAGAATGGGAGCGGGCTTGGCCAAGGCACGGGCGATGGAAAGACGCTGCTTCTGACCGCTGGAGAGTCTGGCGGCTCTGCGGCGGCGCAGCTTCCATAGTTCCACCTGTTTCAGAATTTCTGCCGCCCGTTTGCGGGCGATTTTGCCGGAAAAACCGCTCAATCGCAGAGCACTGACCACATTGGAAAGCACGGTACAGCCGGGGAGAATGCCGTAGCTCTGAGAAATGAAGCTGATGTTGTCCCGCCGATAGCGTTCCCAGTCGGCGGCGTCGTAGTGGGAGGTGGGCTTGCCCTTGTAGAGCAGCTCGCCGCCCTCGTAGGGGAGAATGCCCCCCAGTACATGGGCCATGGTGGATTTGCCGCTGCCGCTTTCGCCGGTGATGGCCACAAATTCTCCCGCTTGGAAGGACAGGTTGATGTTGTTCAGACCCACTACCACGGATTGTGCAGTAGTGTAGAATTTCGACAGCCCTTGCAGGCTTAACAGTTCCATAGGTTCACCTCTTTGTCATGTCGTAGGGAGTGGTTTGGTATACGAAGTAATTGAGCCAGTTGGAAAAGAGCAGATGGGCATGACCCCGCCATGTGACGAGGGGCGGTTGACGGTCATCGTCGTTGGGAAAGTAGTTTTTGGGAAGGGAAATGGGCCTGCCCAAGGCCTTGTCCCGCTGGTATTCCCGATTCAGGGTATCAGGGTCGTATTCTGCGTGCCCTGTGAGGAAAACCTGTCTGCCGCCCTCTGTAAAGAGGGCAAAAAGACCGGCCTCCTCCGAGGCGGCGGCAATTTTCAGCTCGGGATGTCGCTCTACCTCGGAGCGGTCGATGGTGGTGTGGCGGGAGTGGGGTACCATGAAAACATCGTCAAAGCCCCGCAGCAAAATGGGGTGCTTCCGTTCTACCCGATGGGGGAAAACGCCAAAGAGCTTTTCCGGCAGGGGATGCTTGGGGATGCCGTAGTGATAGTACAGACCTGCCTGAGCACCCCAGCAGATGTGCAGGGTGCTGTGTACATGGCTCTTGCTCCACTCCATGATCTCGCATAGCTCTGCCCAATATTCCACTTCTTCAAAATCCAACAGCTCCACAGGCGCACCGGTGATGATCATGCCGTCATAGCTGCGGTGGCGCACATCAGAAAAGCTCTTGTAGAAGGTGAACAAATGCTCCTCGGGGACATGGGTGGCCTTGTGGGAGGCGGTTTGCAAAAAGGAAAGCTGTACCTGCAACGGGGTGTTTCCCAAAAGACGGGCAAATTGGGTTTCGGTTTCAATTTTTGTGGGCATGAGGTTGAGAATCAGGATTTCCAAGGGACGGATATCCTGCGAGGCGGCCCGTGCCTCGTGCATGACGAAAATATTTTCGTTCTGTAATGTGGTGCTGGCGGGTAGATTGTTGGGAATGTTAATGGGCATAGTGCTTTCTCCTGATTGTATGATACTTGAATGGCTATCGTAGTTGCTCGTAGGGGACGATGCCCA
>JAZOAV010000059.1:0-1860 GCA_045595645.1 Faecousia sp. | reverse complement strand
TGGTTTTCTTCTTGCGGAAGCTGTACTCGATGTCTGTGAATGTTTCTTGTTTCATTGTGTTGCACCACCATTGTTTTGATGGATTTATTATACCATATCCGGAACCTATGTGGTAGTGTTTATTTAATCAGAGGTTCCCTAGTTTGGTTAAAGTAATACCGTATTCCATCTTTGCCTTCGACAAAGCCGTGTTTACTTTTCTTTGGATCATACAAATAAAGTTCGACAATTCTTCCACGCATTGACATTAAACACCTCCAATATGTTTTAATAGAATTATACCACATTAACACTTATTTGTAAATGTCATGCAGGAAAATGTATGTCAACTACGGGTTGCTTTTTGTGGATTTGTGAACTGTATAACGAATTGCACCATTTTTGTTGCTACTATCCGAATGGTTGAGTTGCTTCTAATGCACGGTTATTGGAATATGGGGAGAATTGTGTTATACTGAAGACACCAAGAAACAAGGAGTGATTCTGTATGAATATCAACATTGGAATGAAAATCAGGGCGATGCGTTTAGCGGCGTCCATGACGCAGGAGCAGCTTGCGAACAAATTGGGTGTGTCGGCACAGGCTGTTTCCAAGTGGGAATCCGACACCAATATGCCGGACATTCAAATTCTGCCTGACCTGTCCGTACTCTTTGGCGTGACCATCGATTCGCTGTTTGATCTGACCGATGAGAGCAAGCTGGAACGCCTCGAGAATATGCTGTACGATGTACGGTTCCTCACGGAGAAGGAATTTTTGGACGCAGAAACCTATTTGAAGGATTGCATGAACAAGGAGAAGCTGAAAGGAGAGGCGACACTTCTGCTGGCGCAGCTTTACAACAAGCGGGCAGAGGAGTACCACGAGCTGGCATCTCCCTTGGCGAAAAAAGCTTTGGAGCTGCTGCCGGACAGAAAGGATGCCCATAATGCGGTTTTCAATGCAGAGAAAGGGCCGGCACTGGACTGGAACTACAGCAATCACCATGGATTGATTGACTTCTACAAGCAAGTGGTTCGCAAGCATCCCGAAGATCGGCGCAACTATCTTTGGTTGATGGATTTGCTTATAGCAGACGGTCGCACGGCTGAGGCCAAGGTCTATGCAGAGGCAATGAAGAATGTGGAATACACCTACCACTACGAAATGTACATGGGACAGATTTGCAAGGCAGAATGTGATTTGCCTGCTGCGCTGGAATGGTGGCAGAAAATGACCGAGCACGAGCCTGAAAACTGGATCGTTTGGGCACAGTATGCCGACTGCATGGCAAAGCTTTGCCGTTATGACGAGGCGATTGCATACTATGAAAAGGCGATGCCCATGCGCCCCCAGCCTCGATTCATCGATTGCGAGCAGGCGGTTGCCCATATTTACGAGATTCAGGGTAACTATCAGGCGGCGATTGAAATGAACCGCCGGGCCTTGCAGATCACACAGGAGGATTGGACGACAGAAGGCGAGCTCGTGGACTTCATCCATCGGGAGATTCACAGATTGGAGGCACTCCTGTAATACGAAAACTTGATTAGGCTCCTATTTTTGCTCTGTTACGATGCGTGAATCGTAGCGCGCGGCATCCCTGACGCGCCGAGTAGGGAGCTAATATCGGTCGTAGTGGGCGTCATAGATGTCCCCCAAAACAGGAATGGCAACGAATTGCAGGTGCGAACAGGCGCGTCAAGGATGCCGCGCGCTACGGTCGCACAAAACGATAGTGTATGTACGGGGCGTGGAGGATACTGTAGTCTATAGCTCGAAATATGAGAATTGAAATCGACGGATTATTTGGAAATCCTTATTTGCAACAACGAGGGGACGGAGATATGTGTCCGGATTAAGTCGGATCGTAGCCATGT
>JAZOAV010000058.1:0-3115 GCA_045595645.1 Faecousia sp. | reverse complement strand
TTGTTGCATGAAAAGTTTGTATTTCTCCCAAATAACAATCAATAACGAAACCTTTCAGGCAATCCCTCCGTCTCGCCTTCCGGCGAGCCACCTCCCTTTACACAAGGGAGGCTTTGGTGCAAAGCTCATTTCGGGCTTTTTGACACGCTCGGGGCAAGGCGGGAATCGCCTTGCCCTTTGGAGTGTTATTTTGTGAAGAAGGCTTTTGCGCTGTCAGAATAGGCGAACAGAGCTTTGCACAGGTGACCCAAGGCACCTGTTTGTCCGTTGCCATAGGTGTCGGGGCTGTAGCACAGGGTCACGGAAACTGGCTCGTTTCCCGCATAGACCCGTGCGGAAAGGGCACAGCGCAGCTCGGCAGCCAGCAGGCCGTCAAAGGTGAAGGAATACCAGCCCTTGCTTGCGTTGTAGGCTTCCAGTTCCGTCACTTCCGCCGTTTTCCCGTTGCCGTTGATGTCCATGTAGCTCAGGCGCAGGGACAGATTTTCCAAATCACCTTGGAATCCGCTGATATTCACTACATATTTCACGGAAACCTTGCTGTCCAGACTCAGGGTTTTACCCACCCATGCAACAGCGGGGCCTTCCAAATCCTCCAAGGTGCTGTTCACATTGGAGAAGGTGACCGCATCCAGATTGCTGAGCAGGGCACGGTGGGCATCGGTCATGGCACTGTCGGCATAGGCATCGGTGCGATAATTTTTGTAGCTCTGTGCCGCCGCGCCGTAGCGCAGAAGGTCGGCGCAGAGGGTTTTCAGGGTGGCCTCTGCCGAAGCGGTGTTCAACTGGGCGTAGGCATAGTCGGCAATGCTGTAGTCGTCCGTTGCGGAGAAATAGGGCTGTCTGTTCTTTGTGCCGTACAAAACCGCCCGTACACGGTCATTCATCCGTACCGCCGTCAGGTTGTTCAGGGTGAAATAATAGTAATTTCCTTCCTCCGTGGGCAGAAGACGAATGCTTGTCCCCTCCATGGCGCAGTCCATGTACACCGTCTCCATGTCAAAGCCCTCCAGCAGGCTCTTGGGCACGGCGTAGGTCAGGGAAATGCCGCTGGCCAAATTCAGCGTGTGGTAGATCTTGAAGTCCTCGTAGAGCATGGGCTCCTTGATTTCTGCATCTCCGCAGATGCACAGACCCTCTGTGTAGCTGTGACCTTCCGTGTAGCTGTCGCCGCAACGGGCGCAGACTGCCGTGTGGTCGGCGCCGTTGTTGGTGTAGCCGTAGGAATGGCCCAGGGCTTCTGTCTTGTCGCCGGTGTAGATCTTGCCGCAGACGGTGCAGGTGTAGGTGGTGCAGCCGCCTGCCGTACAGGTGGGCGCGGTCACCACTGCCTGATAATCGTGGGGCGTGGGCAAGCCCGATTCGGGGCCCACATAAATATAGTCGTAAACGATGGTCAGACCCGTTCCGTTGGCGGGCACTGTCAGGTCGAAAATCTCAGGCCGTATGGCGGTGATCAGATCATACTTGGCGTAGGCGGCAGAGAGCTCTCCCGTTATAATAAAGAATTGACCGCTGTTGATGCAGGATGCAGGAAGGCTTGCGGTATAAGCCACATTGGTGCTGGCATCGCTGTCGTCCGTTGCATACCGCAAGCGGAAGCCCACATCGGTATCCGGCGAGCCGGATATTTTCATGCGGATTTGCACATAGTCGTTTTCTCCAGGTACGAAGGCGAGGGGATGTCCTCCCGTATAGCTGGTGTTAGAGGAGGTAATGACCGTGTGGATATTCCGATCTGCATTGTAGGCAACCTTTTTCAAGGTCATGGTACCCGCCGTACTGTTGAATACAGGGGCGGCATCGTGCTGGTGGTTATAATGCCAACCCTCAATGTCATAGTTCAAACCGCCGTAGAGGTTGGTGGCGTAACGCTTCTGCGCGGCGGCATCGTTGGTGAAGTCGAAGAACAAGTTGTCTGCGTCCGGTTCCTCCACCAGAAGCAGAGAGCTCATAACGGCACGCTCGCCCGCGGCATCGGGAAGGACATTGCGGATGGTCATGGAGGTTGCATTGCTTCGCTGGGTGGCAAAGGTGGTGGAACCGCCGCCGTCCAAATTGATGGCATCCACACAGCCCAGAGAGTACATGAGCTCGCAGGTGTCGTTGATGGTCACACCGGCAGAATTGGTCTTGCCCTCCACGCAGAACACGACAACAGTACCGTCTGCCTTAATGCCCACAAGGGTACGGGCGGAAATCTGCTCGTTGTTTTGGGTCTGCTTCACGCCGTTTCTCACCAACCACTGACGACCTGCCACACATTCCAGCACATCGCTGTCGTCCTCGGTATAGGCCCGAATGGCGTAGCTTCCGTCCTTGAGGCGGGCAAAGTACATCTTGGCGTTCTCGTCCTGCTCGTGGATGACATTGCCCTCGACGATAATGCCGCCCATGGGAACGCAGGTTTCGCCCCAGAAAAAGTTGCCGTTGGTGGCAAAAATCACATCCCGACCCGTGGCGGCTTCAAAGGCATCCGCCTGTGCCATAACCGTCTGTTTGGCCCCGGGCAGAGAGGCCGCCGCCTTTCCACGGCTTTCGGCGGTGCTTCCCTCAGTGTAGTAGCCCGGATAGGACACACGGAAGGAGGCCTTGGCATTGGGTGCAACCTGAAGCATAAAGCCCTTGTGCCCCGAGGACAGGGTTATGGTAGATTCCTTTACGCCGCTGGCGATGGAAATGGTGGTGTCCTTGCTTACAGTAACCGCCTGTACACTCGCCGGAAGCAAGGACAGAAGCATGGCAAGCAAAAGAAAATACGACAGAATTTTCTTTGTCAGTTTCATACAAAACCCTCCGTTTGTTTGGATAATTTCAATATACCACAAAAGGGAAATGATTGCAAGGCTTCTTGGCGCGAAACGGTTAAAAGACACTTTACATGTCCTTGCAATGTGTTACGACGGTGTGTATAGCTGCGGCGCGCTCTTTGTATTTCACCTATTTCTTTTTCTGCATATCTGTGGTAAAATAATGTGTACTGAACAACGCGAAAGCCCTTGCAAGCCAAGGTTTTCAGGGCTATTATGCGTTGATCAAGTGCAAGGATTTTGGCGGTTTTACCGCAAAATCCTTGCCCCTTTCGTTGGTGCATTGCGATGCACCTACGAAAATA
>JAZOAV010000057.1:0-26124 GCA_045595645.1 Faecousia sp. | reverse complement strand
TCTTTTGTGTTCTCTTAGAGAGCAGCCTTAGCCTTCTCGACAACAGCTGCGAAAGCAGCGGTATCGTTGATAGCCATTTCGGACAGGCTCTTGCGGTTCAGCTCGATGCCAGCCTTCTTCAGACCGTTCATGAACTTGGAGTAGTTCAGGCCGTAGGGAGCCACGGCAGCGGAGATACGGGTGATCCACAGGCGGCGGAAATCTCTCTTCTTGAGCTTGCGGCCAACATATGCGTAAACGCCGGACTTCTTGACAGCCTGCTTGGCCATCTTAAAGTGAGTGGACTTGGAGCCCCAGTAGGACTTCGCCAGCTTCAGAACCTTATTTCTTCTCTTGCGCGTCATCATCGCGCCCTTAACTCTTGCCATTTTTTATATCCTCCTATCCGATTACTTGTACGGGATCATCTTTTTGATGGTCTCGACGTTGGTGACATCAGCATAAGTCGTGCTTCTCAGGCGACGGCCACGCTTGGTGTCCTTCTTGGTGAGGATATGGCTCTTGAATGCATGAGCTCTCTTGACCTTACCGGTCTTGGTGAGATTGAATCTCTTCTTTGCACCACTATGGGTCTTCAGTTTCGGCATGGTAGTTCTCCTTTGTAATTATTTTGCACCTTTCGGGGACAGGAAAATAGACATATTCCGTCCCTCAAGCTTGGGTTTCTTATCAAGTACGGACACTTCGGCGCATCCTTCCGCAAAACGGATCAAAAGCTGTTCACCGATTTCGGTGTGGGCCATTTCACGGCCGCGGAAGCGCACGGTCACCTTTACGCGGTTGCCATCAGTCAGGAACTTCTGTGCATTGCGCATCTTGGTGTTCAGGTCATTGGTGTCGATACCGGGGGACATACGAATCTCCTTGATCTCCACAACACGCTGATTCTTTTTCGCCTCTTTCTCTTTTTTAAGCTGGTCGAAGCGGAATTTGCCGTAATCCATGATCTTGCACACGGGAGGAACGGCGTTGGGAGAAATCTTGACCAGGTCAAGTTCCTGCTCTTCAGCCATAGCGAGGGCGGCTGCAGAGGAAACGATGCCCAGCATCGCACCGTCAGCACCGATCAGGCGGACTTCCTTGTCACGAATTTCTTCGTTGAGCTGATGATCTAATTTGCCGATGGGAAAGCACCTCCATTACATGACAAAAAATGCGGATGCCAACAGCACCCGCAAGCAATCAAACTGCGCCTATCGCAGAACTATCGCTATTCAACCTCTTCGCCTTGCTGGAGGTGAGGACGGTGCTGCCGACCTACTTCATTTGCTCAGATACTATAGCACGAAGCACCCCATTTGTCAAGGCTTTTTTGAAAAAAATTCTTGCAAATCCCATAAAATGTGGTAGAATAGAGGCAATTCAGGAGGTGAGGAATATGAAAAATCGACCCATTGGGGTATTTGACTCCGGCTTGGGTGGTATCAGCGTGCTGCGTGCCCTGGTGCGGCAGCTTCCCGGGGAGGATTTTTTGTATTTCGGAGACTCGGTCAATGCCCCCTACGGCGGGCGCAGTACGGAGGAGATCCGCCTGCTCAGCCTGCGATGCTGTGAAATGCTGTTGGAGCGGGGCTGCAAGGCTCTGGTTTTGGCCTGCAACACGGCCACCTCGGCGGCCGTCACAGAGCTGCGCCGCCGCCATCCCGACACCATCATCATTGGTATCGAGCCCGCCTTGAAGCCGGCAATCCAACGCTATCCCAAGGGGAAAATTTTGGTCATGGCAACGGAAGCTACCCTGCGGGAGAAAAAATTCGCCGCGCTGATGGCCCGTTACGAGCAGGATTGCGAAATTTGCAAATGCCCCTGTCCGGAGCTGGTAGCCTTTGTGGAGCGTGGCGAGCTGGAGGGTGCCTCTTTGGAAGCGGTTCTGCAAAGCAGACTGCGCCCCTTCCTGTCCCCCAAGCCGCAGGCCGTAGTGCTGGGCTGTACCCATTACCCCTTCCTTTCCAATGCCATCTCCGCTGTGGTGGGAGACAAAACGGAGCTTTTAGATGGTTCCGAGGGCACCGCCAAGGAAACCGCCCGCCGTCTGCGAGAAGCCAACCTTCTGTCCGATCAAACACAGGGCACCGTCCGTTTTGAAAACAGCCTCCCCGATGAAGAAATATTGCACAGAGCAAGGGCTCTTTATAAAGGTTAGATTTCTAATCCACCCCATCATACTACACCGTAGGTGCGCCGCGCTACCGTACCACTCGTAGCGCGCGGCATTCTTGACGCGCCTGATGACATCTAAAATACCTTGAAGCTGCCGTTTTCCGGTTCATTGAGGACACCCATCGTCTACATCACAATTACGATACTTCCTGCACGGCGCGTCAAGGATGCCGCGCGCTACGAAACGAACAAAAATGCAATAGAACCTGTGGGGCAATATGGTAAAACGGGATTTCACGGTGTTTCGTGAAATCCCGTTTTTGTTTTTTAACCCCACATAGCAGAGAGGGTGGGAATGATTTGCTTTTTGCGGGACATGACCTTGGGCAGGAAGACAGAGTAGTTCTTGGCTTCGGGAGAGAAGGCGGTGCGGATTTCCTCCTCGTCACCCACATAGAGAAGCTGGGTGCCCTCCAAAAGCACATCCGTGAGCATAAGAAGAATCATGTCGTACTTGCGCTTCTTGATGGTCTCCTTCATGGCCGCGATAAATTCGTTCTTGCGCTCCAAAATATGCTCGGAATTGACACAGGTGATCTGTCCCACGCCCAGGCTGTGACCTGCAATATGGAAATCCTTGAAGTCCGTGAAGAGCATTTCCGTGGCGGTCTTGTCGTCCGACCAGGAGGCAGAGAAGATCTGCTGTCCCAAATCGTCCAGAGAAACATTGGCGATGCGGGCCATGCGCTCTGCCATATTGCGATCCCGCTGGGTGCAGGTGGGAGATTTGAACATAACCGTGTCGGAGACGATGGCTGCGGCCATAATGCCCGCTAACTTTTCTGTGGGCATCAGACCCTTTTCCTGATACATACCCGCTACAATGGTAGTGGTACTGCCCACAGGCTCGTTGCGGAAGTAGATGGGATTGCCCGTCTGAATGTCTGCCAAACGGTGATGGTCGATAATCTCCAAAATCTCTGCCTGTTCCAGTCCCGGAACGGACTGGGCGGCTTCGTTGTGGTCTACCAAAACCACCCGCTTGCGCTTGGGGCGAATCAAGTGGAAACGGGACAGGGTGCCCACGACCCGTTCCTTTTCATCCAAAATGGGGTAGCAACGGTAACGGCTTTGGAGCATAACTTCCTTTACATCGTCCACAAACTCATCCAAATGGAAGCATTCCAGGGCATCCTTGCGGCAGACCCGTGCCACGGGAATGGACTGATAGATCAGGCGCACCGCCCGGTAGGCATCAAAGGGCGTGGAGAGAATGCAGGTATCCGTGGCGGTATTTCGCAGCTCCTCCGGCACCTCTGCCTGACAGACAATGACACAGGCCACGCCCAAATCGATGGCCCGCTTCACCATCTCCGGCTGGTCGCCGCAGACAACAATGCTGTCCTTGCCCTTAAAAAGCAGATTTTCACAGCTCTGGGGCAGTGCAATGGTCACTTCGCCGGAAACCGTATCCACAAGATTTCCCGCCTCGTTGAGGATCCGGCCTTCCAGCACACTCACCAGATTAAACACGGGAATTTGATCAATAAAGGGATGCTCCACCGATTGCATATCATAGGCGGCAATATCGCCGGAGGAAAGCAAGCCAAACAGCGTCCCGTCCTCGTTGGTGATGGGCAGAGCAGAAATGGAGCGGTCAGACTGGAAAATAGACCAGGCACGGCTGACGGTGACAGCAGAGGACAAAGCAGGCGGCGTATCGTAAGCCAAGTCCCGCACCTGCGTACGAACGGTCTTAATCCACTCCGGCGCAGTCAAGCCGAAGCGATCCAGCACCAACTGGGTTTCGTCGCTGATATGACCGATGCGGGCGGCACGGTACTCTCCCTCGCCCAAAGCATTGCGCAAAGCGGCATAAGCCATAGCGGAAACAATGGAATCCGTATCCGGATTGCGATGTCCCGTAACATAAATCGTATCCATAGGCACCTCCTATAGTCTTTTTATCATCGTACCCGTTTTTTGTCCGATTGTCAACGGTTTTGAGAAAATTGTTGCGGATTTTTCTTTCCTGTGGTATAATATAGTAAAGAAATTGAGAAGGGGGATAAACATGATTGAAAATTTAAGTAAGCAGACCTTTGCCCCCTATGGACGGATTCTCCATCCGATTTCACGCAAGAGCTGCTTCCCGCAGGGTGCAGATTGGACGCAGAGCACAGAGACCTTCCGCATCCACGAAGCCTACTACTGCCGTGCAGAGAGTGAGCTGTACTTGGAAGCCGATGCGGGCATGACGGTGCTGCTTCTGCGAAAAAAGGGAGGGTCTGTCGCCTTCTATCTGGATAAGCCCGTATGTGTTCCCGCGGGAACGGAGTACGCCCTGCTGCCCTATGAGCAGGAATGTTCCGTACAGATGTGCTATGTGCGAGGTAAAAAGCCCCTGCCTTTGGAACGCTGTCCCCATCAGAACGACCTAAAAATCGCAGACAGCATCCATTTGAAAGAGGTCTACACCCTGTTCTATCAGGAGGGCGAAGCCGGCTTCCTGTTCAAGGGCGAACAGCACGCGGCTTACGAGCTGACCTATGTGGACAGAGGGCAGCTTTACTGCACGGTCGATGGCAAAAGTCATCTACTTAAACAGGGACAGCTCATGATTTTCGGGCCGAATCAGTGGCATATGCAATACACAGATTTGGAACTCACAGCCCGATTCCTCACCGTGTCCTTCGACATGGAAAGTGAACTGGAGCTACCGCTCCACGATCGAGTCTTTGACCTATCCTCCACTGAAGCGGTGTACCTGAAGCAGCTCCTGCGAGAGCCTGAAATTCAGGACATCTACAGCAACGATATGATTCGGGGCAATCTCAAGCTCCTGCTGCTGTCCATTCTGCGAAATATGGGAGGCCGGCGCAAACGGTTGAAAACTCCCACCGCTCTGCGGAACGAAGGAACCATCGTGGGCAGGGCCCTGCAATATGTGGCAGACCATGTGTATGAACGGCTGTCTGTGGAATCAGTCGCCAAGGAAACGGGAGTCAGTGCCTCCCACCTGACCGCGTTGTTTCATCGGCAGATGAGTCTGTCTCCGGGAGAGTACATCCGACGGGTGAAATTAGAGGAGAGCAAAAACCTGATTCGGAAGGGAGATATGAATTTCTCCCAAATCGCCGCCACGCTGAGCTACTCCACTATCCACCATTTTTCCCGCCAATTTAAAGACCACTTCGGCGTGTCCCCCTCGGAGTATGCCAAATCCCTTCGGGAGGAATGAAATTTTTAGCATTTTCCCTACATTTCTGTCACAATGCAACCTCAAGAGCCTATTGACTCGTGGCTTAATTTAGTGTATAATTTAGACACAACAGAATATGCTACGGATGGAGGTATTGAACTATGACGATTATTCCTATGCGCGATCTCAAAGATACCGTTGAAATCGAACGCCGATGTGCTACTGCGGGCGGCCCCGTGTTCGTTACCAAGAACGGATATGGCAGACTTGTTGTGATGGATATTGAATATTACGAAAAAACAATGGGCAAGATTTACGAGGCCAAACTTGTGAACGAAGGACTTACCGACATTGAAAATGGTAAGACCGTGGACGGCGATTCTGTAAGAGCAAGGATGTCGGAAAAGTATGGAGTGTAAGTATTCCTATCGTTTTACCGAGAGAGCTGAGCAGGATTTTGATGAAATTCTGCGCTACATATCGGTTGATTTAGCCAACCCTGCCGCCGCGCAAAGGCTGGGCAGAAAAATGTTTGAGCAGATTGATATGGTGTGTTCCTTTCCTGAATCCGGTGCACCCGTTGACAACGAATTTTTAGCAGATAAAACAGTCCGCAGGCTGTTGGTTGATAGTTACGCCATTTACTACAAAGCACATTATGACGAAAAAATCGTATCTGTCATCCGTATTGTTTATGGCAAGAGAAATCTTGATGAAATACTGAGAACAGTGTAAGCGGTGTAAATTACTTGCTTTTTACGATATCCTTTTTCGTCTCACATCAATTGTATGCCTACAAAATTTTTAACGATTTTCCCCATAGGGTATTGACATTTCCCATGAAAACTGTTAAAATGCCTCATAGGGAAAATAGTATATCTAACCACTAATATAAGGAGGAAATTAACATGAGAAAGCTGATTGCTGTATTGATGACCCTGTGCCTGCTGGCCGGTCTGTGCACCTGTGTCTTTGCCGAGAACGAGGACATTGAGAGCCCCACCGACAAGCCTATTTTCACCGTTACCTACCTGTCCAATGGTGACAGCGAGGATCCCGACCACTACGAACAAGAGTTTGAAGTCACCACCCTGGAAGATGACACTGTCGAAATCAATGCCTACGAGAAGGAAAACAAGACCTTCATCGGCTTCACCATTGAAGGCGATTACGAAATCGTTGAGGGCTCTCTGGAGCCCATTGCCAGCAGAGGCAAGGCATCCTTGGTTGGTTACATCCACATCGTTCCCAAGAGTGACCTGATCATTCACGCTCACTATGACGAAATCGTTACCGAGCCCACCACCGAAGGCAACGACGGTAATGACTCTCCTCAGACCGGTGACTCCATGATGACTTGGATCGTTGCTGCTGTTGCTCTCGTTGGCATCTTCGGTTGCGCTGTTGCTACCAAGAAGCTGGCAGGCAAGAAGAACTAATCGAGGAAGTTTATATGGCTTTTATCTGCCTCGAAACTTAGTTTCGAGGCAGATTTCTCATTTCCCCAAAAGAAGGTGATTCTCTTGTCAGAAAAGAAGCAAAACAAAAAATGGATATGGATTCTTGTATTGGTGCTGTCTATCGTACTGGTTGGTGGCGCAGTGGGCATTTCAGCTTTCTACCTGTGGCCAAAAGAAACGAATTACGATGTATTTCGCCCCACCACACAGCAGCCTACAGAGTCCTCCCCTCCTACAGAAAGCACGCCCGAAGAAAGCTCTAACACGGAGAGCACCGGCGAGAGCACTACACCGCCCTCAACGGAGCCGCCTCTTCCCGACAATCCCGTGGATTTCGCAGCACTGCAGGCAGTCAACCCCGATGCCTATGCATGGATCTATGTGCCCAACACCCTGATCGATTATCCCGTACTGCAAGCCGGTGCAGATTTGCCGGAGGACTTCTATATTTATCGGAATTTGGAGAAAAAATACGAATTCCGTGGCTGCATTTACAGCCAAAAAACCAATTCCAAGGACTTTACCGATCCCGTTACCGTGCTTTACGGCCACCATATGCTGGATAATTCCATGTTTTCCACCCTGTATTATTTTCGGGATCAAAAATTCTTTGACGACAACGAGTTTTTCTATATCTATACACCGGGACACATTCTGACTTACCGCATCGTTTCAGCGCACCAGTATGACGAGCGTCACATTCTCAATTCCTTCGACTTTTCTAAGGAATCGGTGTTTCAGGAGTATTTGGACGAAATTTCCAACCCCCGTTTCATGTTAGCCGATGTGCGGGAAGGAATCGAACTGACAACGGACGACCGCATTGTGACGCTGAGCACCTGCATCAGCGGCGGCTCCATGCGATATTTGGTACAGGGGGTGTTAATCGATGACCAGGCAACCAACTGACCGTCCCTCAGCCGGTAAGCGTATCAGAAGAATCCTTCTGATTGTCGGTCTGTCCGTCTTCGGTCTGCTGCTGGTGGCAGGTGCTACCTATGGGATTTTATATCAGGTGGGCAAGTCCTCCATGCTGAATTACGACGATGTGACCATCCAGTTCCCCACGGCAGAAAGCACCACCGCTCCCACCGGAGAAGCAGAAGATCCGGAAGTCACCACAACCACTGAGGAGCACATCCTCAGCTATGACGATGGAAAAACCGTATCCTATCAGGGTCAGACCTATCACCTTAACGAAAATGTTGCCACCATACTTTTTATCGGCATTGATGATAGAGACTGGGAAACCTCCACCGTCAATGGTGCCGCCGGCGAGGCAGATTGCATTTTGCTCATCGCCTTGGACACGGAAACCGGCGAGACAAAAATCGTAAATATCTCCCGTGACAGCTATGCCCATGTGGACATCTACTCCGGCAGTGGAAACTATGTGGAAAGTCGCAGCACCCAGCTCTGCCGTGCCTTCGCCTTCGGAGACGGACAGGCTTCAAGCTGTGAAAATGTGGTAAAATCCGTATCCCGTCTGCTCTACGGTCTGCCCATACACTCCTATATCGGCGTGGATATGCGGGCAGTCCGATATGCCAACGATGCCATCGGCGGCGTGACCCTCTCCTGCATCGGTGATGTCAGCTCCAAAAATTGGCATGTGGCATACGACGGCGAGGAAATTACCCTCCGGGGCATGGCTGCCCAAAATTATCTCAGCTATCGGGACAAAAGCCGCCCCGACGGAAATGTGGAGCGGATGCTGCGGCAGAAGCAGTATGTCAAGCTGTTTATGAGCAAGCTGATGAAGGAAAGCAAGAGGGATATTTCCACCCTGCTGGATCTGTACACCGCCGTGGAGGGCTACACCTTTACGAAGCTGTCTATGGCAGAATTGACCTTCCTTGCGACCTGCTTTGTGGAAAACGGTGCCGCTTTTGACTTTATTACTTTAGAAGGCGAAGCGGATATGCTGGGCGAAAACGCCATCTACTACTTAGATAGAGAGAACCTCTACGAAACCGTTTTGGATGTGTATTACAATCCTGTAGATTAAAACATTGGAGCCGTCTCAACGAGACGGCTCCCCTTTTATACTGAGTTTCTTTAAAAGTGTCTACTTTTAATGGAATAAAAGTATTATTCCGTAAAATGATAGCGGACAAAATAGCCGTGGCCATTTCCCGTGATGATCTGCACACTGCCATCAGGATTGTCAATGCGTTCCAAAATGGGGAATCGGCCGTTGGCCTTGACATAAGCCTCGGGGCTCTCTGCCTCTGCCTCCAAAATGGTGCGGTTGGCATACTCCTCGCCGCCACAGGGATTCAGCTCTACAATAATGATTTCATATTCGTGCATGGCTTCTACCTCCTTTTTATGTTGCCATTGTAGCAGAATTTTCCGATTTTGGCAAGAAGCACTTTTCTGTGAATAAAAATGGGTTCACCCTTGCGAGCAGAAAGAAAGTGTGATATGATACTATCGGATTTATTCCAATGAATGATTCATAACGAGTTTCTTTAATACTACTTTTAATGGAATAATAGTATCAGAAAGGACAATGCAGTATGAAAAAAAGATGGTTCAGCATATTCCTTACGGCAGTAATTCTTCTAAACCTCTTAGCTTCCGTCGGCATAGCAACGGACGGTGTGCAGGAGGGAGATCCATTTACCTACACCAAGGCGGAGCATTGGGGTGTAGATAGTGAGATTTGGTCCTGGCAGTGGGCCAAGGCCGACAGCACAGACTTTTATGATATGGTTTTTACCAACATAGATGGCCAGGGAGAGGTCTATGCAGCAGATTGGGAAACCTATCCTTACTGTGCAGCTCGTAACGGCGGCATCAATGTTCATCCCAACGCAAAGGCCGATGCGGCCCGTGTGTTTACGGCTCCCGCCTCCGGATGGGTCACTGTGGATATCTCGGTTGCCCGTACCGCAGAAATGGTCGTGGCCGCCAAAAACACCCCAACCTCCTTCCGTATCCTGTTGGAGAATGCTACCGTGTATCCAACAAAGGGTGCATATCGGGTGCTGACCTCCAAGGAACCGGAAGATATTACGATCCGTGTCTTTGTAAAGAAGGGAGAACATCTCCGCTTCGTGGTAGGAGCAATGGACAATCAAACTTCCGATGCTGTAAATCTGTACACTACGGTGACATATGATACGGTAGAGCCGAATGCGGGAGAGGTACTCCGTGTGGGAGAAGTCTATGCCTACGAGAAAACCTCTGCCACCTGGGGAACAGAGGATCCTCATTGGTCCTGGGAATGGGCCCTTGCAGGAAAGACCTCCTTCTCCCCCATGACCTGGCAGTATGTGGAGAAGTACGGAAAAAGCATGTACGCTTCCGATTGGGCGACCCATCCCTACAACTATGTAGACGCTCTGGGCGTGAAGCTCCATCCTGCGGAAACCGCAGATACGGTCAAGACCTTTACTGTGCCCCATACGGGTACTGTAAATCTCCACACGGAGGTTTCCCGATATGTGGCGCTTGCGGATGTGAACAATACTGCGGCCAACGGCACCTCTCTGCGGATTTTGGTAAACAATACCCAGGTTTATCCTCTGTATTCCAACTATCTGGTGCTGGATTCTACCACCGCCAAGGTGTTTGATCTGTCTCTCCCTGTGGCAGAGGGAGACAAGATTCGTATTGTCATCGGCGGTATGGGACAGGTGACTAGTGATGCGGTCAAGCTGTACAATACCGTGACTTATACGGATTTGAACACTCCCGAACTCTGCGTTAGCGACAAGGACTCCTTCTCTGTAAATGACAGCCAATTCGCTGCCAATGCTATGGGAAACTGGAGCTTTGAGTATAGGGACAGCAACGACACCTTCGGGGATATGACCTACCAGTATGTAGAAAAGTACAACAAATATATGTATGCTTCCGACTGGACGGCTCACGCATATAACTATGTAGATCTTCTGGGCGTGAAGATGCATCCTGCCAAAACACGGGATGTCGTCAAAACCTATACCGCTCCTCACGATGGACGAATCGAAATGGCCGTAAAGGTAGCCCGCTATTTCGAATATGTGGCAGAGGGAAGTCAGAATCCCACCTCCTTGCGGGTCTACAAGAACAACGAGCAAATTTGGCCCACAAACGGAGGACAGAAGGAAATCACCTCCGCAACAGCCGCCACCTACCGCATCTGCGCCGATGTTCGGACAGGAGACAAGATTCGCTGTGTAGTGGGCAGTATGGGCAATACCACTCAGGACGGCATCTCCATGTATAATACTGTGACCTACCGAGCTGTAGGTCTGCGAGAATTGGCGGCCTTTATGGATCAGTACAATCAGCGGATCGATGTAATCGATGTACAGGGAGACAACCTGAACAGCGCAGAAAGAGCCTGGTCCTGGAAACCCACTACAGCTTTGGGATATACAGATCTTGCAACCTTCAATTCTCCCACGGATGCAAAAATTCGATATAACAAGACAGAGAAAAAATATGTGGTAGCGGTTTGCTCCTCCCGTGGCTTTATGGGAGTGGTAGACTTTGCTACCGGCAAGAAGCTATGGCAGGTCAGCCTCTCAGACAGCTCCAACCCCCATGCCATCGAATACCTTCCTAACGGAAATGTGGCAGTAGCCGCCAGCATTGGAAATTGGCTCCGCATCTATACCGCCTCTCAGGGAAGCGGCAGTGCCAAGTATACGGAGGTGACTCTGGACGGTGCCCACGGTGTTCTGTGGGATCCGGATCGCAAGGTGCTGTGGGGCTTGGGAGCCGAGGTGATCACCGCCTATACCATTGGAGGAACCGCCGCCGCTCCTACTCTCACTGAGGTAACCAAATACCGTGCATCTGTCCCCGCTTCTAACGGACACGACCTGTCCCCTGTGTACGGCAACAAGGATCGACTGTGGGTCAGCTCCAATTCCGTCTATCAATATGATATTCCATCGAAGCAGTTCCTTCTGACCTATGAGTACGGCAATGCGATCTCCCGTGCAGGGGTCAAGGGGATCAGTAACTTCCCCGACTCCCACACCACGATTCATGTTTTTGCCAACAATACTTATCTGGCGCACGATTCCGACCGTGTATTCGTGACCCTTACAGATAAAGGGGAAATTTACGGCAGAACCCACACCCATAATACAGGAGCCTATTACAAAGTCCGCAGTTGGATTTCCGCCTACAATTCCAGTCATAAGACCCATGTTGCGGAAGTCGTGCCCGGCATAGAGGCAACCTGCGAAGCTGCCGGTCTCACAGACGGCTCCCAATGCTCCATCTGCGGCAAAATCCTGACGGAGCAGAGCCCTGTCCCTGCCTTGGGACACAGCTATGTCTACTCCCCTGTCAGCCGCCTGACTCACAGAGTCACCTGCCAAAAATGCGACTTGTCCGCTGAGGCAGAACACAGCTACACAGAAGGGTATTGCATCTGCGGCGAACCTGAGCTCAAGGAGCCTGTGGAAGACGCTTCTCTGAAGCTGAAGCACAGTCTGAATCTTGCCAGTGACATTTCCGTGAATCTGGTCATTTCCAAGAGTGCATTGGAGGGCTTTGACATGGATACGGTCTATGTGGAAAGCACGATCAACACCTTTGCGGGCAATGAGCAGACCGGAACCTCTAACATGCGAGTAGAACCTGTGGAGAGCGGGAATTACTATTACTTCACCCTGGACGGTCTGACCGCCGTGCAGATGAATAACACGATCTCCTCCGTTCTCTACGGCACGAAGAACGGACAGCCCTATTATTCTCCGGTGGACGAATACAGCATTGCAACCTATGCCTATTCCATGTTAAACAGCACCACCGACACAAAGATGCTGACCCTGTGCGCAGACCTCCTGCGCTACGGCGCAGAGGCACAGAGCTTCAAGAAGTATCGTACCGATGCGCTGGTAGATGCCCAAATGACCGACGCTCACAGAAGCTACCTCAGCAACACCGAAGCTCTCACCTTCACCTCTACTGATGCCTCCCTGAATGATTTGGCAGACCCCGCCATCACTTGGGTTGGCAAGACCCTTGACCTGGGTTCTAAGGTTGGCCTAAAGTTTGTTTTCAATACCAAGAATTACAGCGGCGATATATCCAAGCTGTCTATGAAGGTTTCCTATTTGGGAAGCACAGGCGAAACCAAGACCGTGACCCTGACGGGCGCAGAGGTCTACAATGTCACAAACAGCTACTACAGCTTCTCCTTCTACGGCCTGCTGGCCTCCGAACTGCGCACGGTGGTGGATGTGGCGGTGTTCGAGGGCGATACCCAGCTTACGGAAACCCTCCGTTACAGCGCAGAGAGCTATGCCGCCAGGAACGCCGCCGGCAGTCTGGCTCCCCTGTGTAAGGCCCTGTTTGCTTACTCCGACAGTGCCAAGACCTATTTCCAAGGTTAACTCCTACACATAAAGCCGGGAGGGCTCCCCCTCCCGGCCACGGAAGCACCCCGCAACCGGAGGACGGTTGCCGGCACCGCAGCAGAGAGCATCAGAAACGGAAAGTGCGCAAACAAGAAAGGCCATAGCGATCTCTGCCCCAAAGGGATATGGAAAGTTTGGCAAAAAGGCCGCAAAAAGCACTTTTTCCTATTGACAAAGAGCGAAAGCTGTGATATAATTCTTTGCGTTCCAAGCAGTGTCCGTATGGGCCTTTAGCTCAGTTGGTTAGAGCATCCGGCTCATAACCGGACGGTCCCGGGTTCGAGTCCCCGAAGGCCCACCAATTTTCATATAGGGGTATAGCTCAATTGGTAGAGCGGCGGTCTCCAAAACCGTAGGCTCAGGGTTCAAGTCCTTGTGCCCCTGCCAGAAAAACGACAAGTTTCGACTGAGACTTGTCGTTTTTCAATGATATCCGTTCCTGTCGGAACGGGTGATATATCTTCAATATGATATCGCACTATCGTGCGATGATATACACTTCGCGTATGTAGGAACGGATATTATATCATATTTGCTCTGCAAATATATCATACGGCAACGCCGTATATCATATTGCGTAAGCGATATATCATTTTTTGCAAGGTCTCAAATTCATACGCAAAAATTCCGAAAATATCTTTTTTGTAGCCCATAGACAGAAAAACCTCCAAGCCATCGGCTTGGAGGTTTTTCAACTAATACTATTATTCCATTAGAAGTAGACAACTTTTTTAACAAGAATTAGTATAATACATCTCCCATAATCACACCACCTCTCTAGATTGTCTTGAAAAACGCACCGGGAGTTTTTCGAGACTTTGAGATATTATCTCATATCTGGAAGGCAATGTCCATGTGTGCGATTATTGAGCGCTTACGATCGAATTCCTCCCTTCCCTTACCCCAGAACAACAAGCTTCCCTCTCCAAATTTGCGCCCGATTTTACAGGGTATTTGTTCAAAAAGAATTCTGTCTGATTGCACAAATTCAGCAGGGTTTTTTCTGTCAAAATGACGAAACGGAAGGACTTGTAAAAAAATGGCTTCTCTGTTATACTTACCTTAGTATAGTGCGTAGTATGGCATGTTTTGCACTGCGTACAAATATAAAAGGAGGAATTTCGAATGACTCGAAACAATCGTATCTTGTCGTTGCTGCTGGCTGTCTGTATGCTCGTTTCCATGTTCGGCGTACTTTCGGCTTCTGCGGCGGCCCCTACCGCTTTAGATATCGCAACCATCGCTGATGTTGCTGACGATGTCGCCCTCGCCTTTGAAGCTGCAATCGCAAAGGGCAGCAAGGATATTGACGGCGTGTATTACGGCGTTACCTATCCCACTACCCTCACTCTCGGTTCTTACACCATGTCCTCTGAGGATTACATCGTGATGGCCGCTTCTGCCATCTATGCCATTTCTCAGAATCAGGCAACTACCACCCAAATCAGCTACAAGGCCATTACACCTGCAACCAAAACCGCAAAGAACGGCGTTGGCACTTCCCTGAACATGGGTCAGTATGTGGAACTGGCTGAGCGTGTCTCCAAGTACGGCTCCACCACCGGCAAGCTGCCCGCCAGCTTCAACCGTCCCACTGACGGCACCAATGTCTACGAAGGCAGAATGACCGTTTATTCCATCGGCCATCTCTTCGCAGAGGTTTTGGCTTCCTACAAGGCTAACGGCACCCTGCCCGCCACCATGGACTTCTCTCCCGTACACTACGGCGAAGTGGATGTCATTCCCGGCAAGCCCGCAGAACCCGAAGATTGGTTCGCCGCTGTGATCGATGCTTCCGTCGTTGTCAAGTCCAGCATCGTTGACAGCAAAGTGATGCCCGGTGCTATCCAGGTCGGTCCTCTGACCGTCACCCGTGCACAGTACCTGTATCTTGCCTGTAAGGTCATCGTGGCTCTGAACAACGGTCAGACCACCGGCACTTTGGCTCTGCCCGCAAGCGCAAATGAGCCCGGCAATCCTCAGGGCGTTACCTCCGGCAGAATCTACAAATATGATTACACCGATATGGCCGCTCGCTGCTTCGCCTACATCGACAACAATGGCACCGCTGCCAACTGCATCAACAGTGCCGACTATGGCATGATGCACTATTATGTTGTCATTGAAGCTATGGCAAGAACTCTTGCCTTCTACAAGAGCGACGGTATGCTGCCCAACTATGTTACCGTCAGTAGCTTCAGCGGCACGGTGGAGCAGGTCACCGAACCCACCACTCCCCCTGTAACCGCACCTACCACTCCTCCCGTTACCGAGCCCACTACTGCCACTACCCCCGCTCCCTCCGAGCCTGTCAGCAACGACTGGTATACCAATGTCATTTCTGCCGCTGTCGCTCTGGAAAGCTATGTGAAGGAAAAGGAAGCTCTCCCCGCAAAGGTCACCATCGGCACCAACAGCTGCACCTATGCACAGGCCACTTACCTGATGTGCCAGGTTATTCTCGGCCTGAACAACGGCCAGACCTCCGGTGAGCTGAGCATCCCCACCTACAGCGAACCTCAGAACCCCAGCGAGACCCTCACTGCCGGCACGCTGCAGAAGGCTGAGCTGCTGGATCTGGCACAGCGTTCCATCAACTTCATGGTCAACAACGGCGTTGCTGCAAACTACATGATCACCTCCCTGGGTAACATGCACCACCACGGCGCACTGTACATGTATGCACAGATTTTGAGCTACTACAAGACCAACGGCACTCTGCCCACCAGCCTTGCTGTGGAACCTTGGTCCTTCACCCTCGGCTCCAGACCCGGCGATGCCACCTTCGGCTTCGACTATTCCGGCTACGAAAAGTACCTGGTTCCCACCAATAACGCCCCCTCCAATAACTCCACCATCATTGCTCTTGCCAAGACCGCTATGGCTTGCACCGCTTCCGAAAGTCACAGAGGCAAGGTGTACGAGAACCCCACCAACACCTACGAGGCAATGTGGAATGTTATGGAATACATCACCTATCACACTGATTACGAATATTATCTGAACACCTCCCGGGGTGCTCTGAAAACTTGGGCTGACCGTATGGGCAACTGCTGTGATATGGCTCACCTGATGGTTTCCATTTCCCGTTCTTTGGGCGTTCCCGCAAGATACGACCACTATGTTTGCCGCTTCAGTAGCGGTAACGAAGGCCATGTCTTTGCAGGTCTTTACATCCCCACCGTCACGGACAATGATATCAACAAGGACGGCTGGATCTACGCTGACCCCGTCAACAATTCCTGCTACCTGAACTATCAGTCCTTCACCCTCGTCTCCAGAAGCAGCGGCCCCCACATCGAGCTGCCCTTCTAATTGCAGATCAACAGCCTTGAACGCCGAAGCGTTCAAGGCTGTTTTGTATCGCAGAAACCTTATGATAACTCTTTATACTGAGTTTCTTTTTTATAGCCCGTCAGGGCGTAGAAACTCGTATGAGACGCTTTTTGTGCCTTTCGGCACGAAAAGATTCCATTAAAAGTGTCTACTTTTATTAATGGAATAATAGTATCAGCATCAATCTCAAAGGTCTGTTTACAATACCGCCGAAAATCAACCCGTAAATCAAAGGAGTAAATTCGTTTCAATGAATACCGTATCTATTAACGTTATGAATCTCTGTGTTCCGTGCGAGAATCGTTGCAGGTATTGTTTGCTTTCCTATGATGGCAAAACAAACGGTATTGATTTTGAACGCAGCATGGTTTATGCCAAGCGTTTCTTTGATTGGCTCAAGGTCAACCGCCCTGAGATCTCCTTTTTGTTTGGATTTGGCTACTCCATGGAACATCCGAATTTGGAGAACGCAATCAAATTCTGTCAGAGTATTGGCTCGATTACCGGCGAATTTTTGCAATTTGACGGGATGAAATTTCGTTCAGAATCAGAGCTTGAAGCCCTGTTATCGAAGCTGAAATCCTTGGGTATCAAGCTGATTGACCTTACTTTCTACGGTACTGAGCAATATCACGATCGGTTTGCCGCAAGAAACGGCGATTTTCGGTTGATGATGGATACCTTATGTGCCGCAAATAAGGTTGATATGGATGTGTCCGTCAGTATTCCGCTGACCCATGAGAATGTAAGTCAGGCAGACGATTTATTAAATCAGTTAGATAAATTCCGCATTTCCCGTTTTATATGTTTCGTACCTCATTCCGAGGGCAAAGGACATCTGCTTGACAGGGTTCGCTTGACACTTGCTGATTATGAACAATTATCTGACAGAGTTAAGAGCCATTTTAACAGAGAACGGTTTCGACCCGAACAGGAATGGACTCAGGAGAAGGCACTCCCCTGCCCTGATAAACGGGTATTGACGGTAACCCTGCGACCCGATAATGTTGACTTTTTTGAACATTTGGGCTTCGAGGACACCATTTCTTACCTTGAAAAGTTGGATGATACATATTATCAGGTCATTCCAAGCTTTCTTTAATGGATTAATAGTATTAGTCGTAGATTCTAATATAGATACACGATTTAAAGTTCAGAACTTTAAATCGGCGCAGACAAAAAGCGACCGCTTCCTTTGCTCCCTTCCTTGAAAAGGGGAAGACATCTGGAGTGCGGCGATTATGCTGAATTTTTACCGCGGCGGTGGTGCCTGCACGGGTCGATATGTCATCAGCCCCTACGAAGCAGGACGAAGGTGCATACATTGTGCGTCTATGAAGCCGCACGCTACGGTGTAGTGGCCGATGCCCACATCGTCCCCTGCAAAGAAGGACAAAGGTGCACCAAATGGGACGGCACGCAGGCCGTCTCCTACGAAAGAAAGGAAATGTTCTATGCAAAGCTACGCAGATGCGCCGCAGATTTTGCGGGAATTTTTGGCTTACCATGAGACAATCAAGGGGCAATCTGCCAGAACGATTGCGGAATACTATCTGGATTTGCGGCTCTTTCTGCGCTTTATGCGTCTGATGAAGTCGGAGCTTCCCTATGATACGGATTTAGACAGTATTCCGATTAAGGATATTGGTGTAGATTTCCTGAAGTCCATCCATATTTCCAACATTTTTGACTATTTATCCTATTTGGCAAACGACCGTGAGACGGACAAGGGCAGCGGCATTGGTGCGGCGGCGCGAGCGCGAAAGCTCTCGGCGGTCAAATCCTTCTACAAGTATCTCACCGTAAGGACGAAGCTGTTGGACGAGAATCCTGTCAAGGATGTGGAGTTCCCCAAGCTGCGCAAGTCCCTCCCCAAGTATCTTACTTTAGCCGAATCCAAACGGCTTTTGGCTGCTGTGGAAGGTCCAAATGCTACACGGGACTATGCGATTTTACTTCTGTTCCTCAACTGCGGCATTCGCCGCTCGGAGCTGGTGGGGCTCAATATATCGGATGTCTCGGAGGATCGGATTCGTGTGCATGGCAAGGGAAACAAAGAACGCATTGTCTATTTTGGCACCGCCTGTCGGGAGGCCATTGATGCCTACCTTCCCCAACGCAACAAAAAAATTCTCACAGATAACAAAGCGTTGTTCGGCTCACGGGACGGCAACCGTCTCAGCGTGACGGCGGTACACCGTTTAGTGAAAAAGCATCTGCTTGCCGCAGGCTTGGATCCCAACCAATTCTCTGCCCACAAGCTGCGCCACACGGCGGCCACGCTCATGGTCTCCAACGGCGTGGACATTAAAACGGTGCAGGAGGTTTTGGGCCACGAGCACTTAAATACCACGGAAATCTATACCCACATTGAAAGCACGGAGCTGAAAATTGCGGCCGAGGCCAATCCCCTTTCCCGCATCAACATGGAGGAGCACGATGAAAGCACTGATTTTTGATTTGGATGGTACACTTTTGAATACCATTGCAGACCTGCATACCTCTACCAATTTTGCACTGAAAAAGTTCGGATATTCCGAGAGAAGTCTTGCAGAGGTCACGGCTTTTGTAGGAAATGGTTTGAGAATGCTCATAACACGGGCACTGCCAGCAAACGCTGATGATGCACTTATCTCCGCTGTTTTGGCAGAAATGAAAGCCCATTATGCCAAGCATTGTCATGATGCCACTGTGCCGTACGAGGGCATTCCCGAGCTTCTGAAATACTGCACGGCCACGGGTATTCCCATGGCCGTGGTATCCAACAAGGCAGACCCTATGGTGAAAATTCTGCGGGATTACTTCTTTGCCGAGCATATTTCCGTAGCATTGGGCGACCGAAGCGACTATCCCCGCAAGCCTGCGCCGGACATGGTCTATGCCGCCATGCAGGAGCTGGGCGTGACGGAGGCTTATTATGTAGGCGATTCCGATGTGGATGTGCAAACCGCCCGCAACGCAGGACTCCCCTGCTTGGCTTGTGCTTGGGGATTCAGAAGCAAGGAAAGTCTGCAAGCTGCCGGTGCAGATTGGATTTTTGACACCCCCACTTCCCTACTGCATGCCATTCGGTCAGGTTCACTGGTTTTCTAATACAGTTCCTTGCGCCGCTGGTAAAATACATATAGCCCCGTGGCAATCAGGAAACAGACGACGGACAGAATCAAAGGAAACAAATTGGTTTCCTTTGATTCTTCTTTTTCTTCAAATTCTATTAAAATAGACTCTGTTACTTCTGTTGCCTGTTCCTTCACAGGAGACTGTTTGCTAAGATAGGCACGCAAAGAGAAGTTGAAGCCCTCCCCTTGGGTAGAGCAGTTGCTCCACTGTTCGTCCAAATAAATCATGCTCTCCCCTTCCTGACACAGACCGTTGAACACAGGTCTCCCGCTATCGCTGAGAAGGCTCTGATCTACACCGATTTGCACCTCGCGGGAAAATTCTGCGATAAGTGCCACATTACCGTCAAGGCGTTGCTCATACTCTATCGGAATGGTGACATAACCGTTGTGAGCTATGGCAGCCTTTCCAACGACTACACTCTCGCCTGTCGGCAAGCCCGATTCCTCCATTTGCATCAAGCGCAACACGACCTGAGCTCCCTTGCCATCCAAGGTACACAAAGTCACGGCGCGAATCCAGCCATCCATAGGATAGACATTGGCTGCCTTGCTCACGGGCACGAACTGCGTTGCACCGTATTCATCGTAATACAGGAGACTTTCTTCTCCAATCGGAGCAAAATCCGCCAAAGCATAGGCAATATCCTCACTGAACAGTGCGCCGTCCTCGTACGAAATCCATATGTAACCATAATCGCCGGCATCCGTACCATAGCTGTTCTTTACCAGCCATGCACCGTTATTTTCCGGCTGGGGCTCGGCAAAGTTTTCCCGGGAAAAATCATCGTCCCAGCCCACCAGACTGACGGAATGGTTTGTATACAGGCTGTCGGCTACATAGTAGGCATGGCTTTCCGACAATTCCACATCCTCGCACCACACCGTAGCTACTGCACCGTAATCGTAGATCGCCTGCTTCACTTCCTGCCGATTACTGCCGTCTACAAAGATGATCTCCGTAGCACGGTAATCACTCAGGCTTCCGTCTGCTGAAGCAGGACACTCCTCCACAAGATAATACTCAGACCCATCTGTACAGTAGGGCAGCTCCTGCGCCGTTGCGCCAAATCCGTTGACCAGCGCGCCGCAGACCATGAGGCCGTAGCCGCCGTCGTTGCGGGAGTTGTTCGCCCAGCCGTAGCCCGACTGGTTATACGCACCGCACGCCCTCCACAACAGCTCTTCTACACTCAAAGACAGGTAAATATCATCCTTTCTCAGACGATTTTCTACCGTAGAGACTCCCGCAAAGGCCCAGCAAGTACCCCATGGATTCTGATCGTAGACCACTCCGCAATCAGAGCGATAAGACGAGGGCAGCTCCGTCTGCGCAATACAGGGCAGACACAGCAAGCTCATGCAAAATATTAGGCAGAGAATTCGTTTCATGTATTCCTCTCCTCACTTACATAGTTTGATCGTCATTATATCATACTCTCTTGTAAAAATCATCCATCTTTTGGGAAAATGCGTAAATTTATATAGAAATGAATTCAACCATATGGTATAATTATAAAAAAAGAAAAGGAGTTGGATTTCTAATGAAACAACGCATTGTCAGTATTTTTCTTCTGGTTTTCTTGCTGCTGTCCCTGTTGCCTATGGTACAAGCGGCAAACAGAGGGGTGTATCTGAGCGCAGACAGCAGCTTTTTTGCCCAGATCAATTTGAATACGGCGGGCATGGAGGCAGTCAAAACAGCAGTAAATGCAGGAAACTACACCACAGCCAAGTCCGAACTGCTGAAGTATTACAAGACGAAATTTGCAAGTTATTCCCCCATCCCCGCTGATAGCAACGATGCCAATCGGGTGTTTTTTGCCATGCAGGACACTTGGTCCATGCAGCAAAACCGCATTGGGCAGACCACCATTAACGGCACAGGCTTCAATTTCTACAGCTTTGGTAAAACCACCAACACTTCAGGCTATTACCTCCTGGACATTTTAGACAGACCTGACTATGCCATTCAGATCTGCACCCGAGAAAACGAAGTAGCCTCCCATCGGCCGGTTTTGAAGTGCTATGATGCCTCCGGCAATCTGATTTCCGAGGTCGTTGCTGCCGCCGATGCCATGATTCACAAGGGCAAGCCCGATACGAACTACGGCACGGACAATGTGTTATATGTCAAAAGCGGCATGACCCAAAACAGCGACGGCACTTACCTGCCTTACAACATCAACAGCCGCCGTGTGTACATGAAATTTAATGTTCCTTCCGGCACGAAGCACACGGAGCTGGTCATTTACGCCCGGCTCCACGGTACCACATCAAACAGCGAAAGCTTGCCCCTCTATCAGTTTGACTCCCTCAACAAGAGCTGGACAGAGAGTAATTTAACATGGAATTATCTGGTCAAGCTGAAGGCCATGGGGCATTACTCCTGGAAGAATATCCCCGGCGGTTTTGATTGGAAGCAGCCTGAAGGCGTGAGCGACTACGATTGGCTGGATTCCAATTCCCGTTTTTATGAGTTGACTGCTCTGACACAAACCGCAGTGAAAACGAACGATGCCACCCAACGAGCCGCCTATTTTGCCAAGCTCAAAGAAATCCTTCTGGACTTTATTTCCGATACAACAGTCCGTACGGGCTTCCCTGCCAATCGGGACAGAGAAACCTCCAGCCGCATGATGAACTTCCCCTACATCTATAAACAGCTTTTGGCAGAGAATGTCCTGACAGCCAACGAAAACAAGACGATTTTGGCCTATGTTTATGATGAGCTGACTTTCATGGACAACGGCGCCACCATTTTCGACAATGCCAACGGGAATCACGGAGCCTCTGCCTATACCAACCACAGTGTCTATCATTTGGCTGGCTTCTACTCCGCTATTGCCTATTGGCCCGAATTCAAGAATAATGCCAGTTGGAGAAGCCGCTATGAAAGTCGTGTAGACTTCGTTCTGTCTACACTGATCAACAGCGATGGTTCTTACAACGAAGTGACCTTCGGTTATCCTCGTGGTGTCCTAAGCACCAACAGCTTCTTGCTCTACTGCATGCAGGAGCGCGGCGATACCTCTGCCGTTTCCAAGAAATATATCAATGCCAGTATTCTTTTGGCTCGCTATCTTATGGATTGCAGTTATCCTAACGGAAAGAACCCCTACTGGGGTCAAGGCAGTACCACCTCTGCTATCAGCGGGCACATCAAGACCTTCCTGGGCTATTTAGGCAACAAATACGACAACGATCCCAATGTAAAAGCCCTGCGCCATTTTATCAACAACGCAGAAGGTACTGCACCCGATACCGTAGCCCAGTATACCCCCGTAAAAATCGTCAGTGACCGTACCGGCTGGTCTTCCAAGGATTCCATGCTCTTTATGAATGCCAAGTGCGCCGGCTACCACGGCCATCGAGATGCCCTTGCCATTCTCTACTACTACGACGGCCGCTCTCTGCTCACAGACACCGGCACAACCTCCGCCTCCTCCACCCATCCTCATTACAACTTCCAGCACAACAGCACCCGTTCCCATAATACCATCGAAATTGACGGTAAGGCACAAACCTGGCAGAAGCTTCCCTCTGCAGGAGCTAACATGGGTGACATTTCGATTTTGGGTAATGACAGCTATTCCTCCATTACCTCCTGGACAAAAGCAAACACCAATGACATCAGCACCAAAAACGCCTCCGGTGCTACCGTGACCCACAGCACCGACTTCACCCATTACCGCCATGTGAGCTATATGAAGGAGCTGGGCGAAATTCTCTTTGTCAGCGACAAGGTCGTTCCCGCCGACTCCACCTCTCATACCTATACCCAGAACTGGCACTCGGCTCCCTATTCCAATCCTACCATTGCCGCCGATGCTTACGACACAGGTTGCACCAATTTCGCAAGCGGTGCCAATCTCCTCATTGCACAGGTAAACGGCGGCAGTATGACCGGCTCCTTGCAAACGGGCTATGATTCTTCCGCCTCTGCCACTACCACAAAATACTTCCAGTACCAAAAGAGCGGCAGTGGCACCGTTACCTATCAGACCGTGCTCTATCCCATGACAGCGGGCACTACCGCAACGGTACAGCCCACCAAAATCACCATGAGCGGCACCTCTGATGCAACGGCTCTGGCCTCCCGCATTGCTGTCAGCGACAGCAGCCGTCCCACAGTCAGGACCATTTATCACTATAACGCTTTTGAAACCACGCCTTCTACCCGCAGCTTCGATGCCTTTACCACGAATGCGGGAACGGTTACGCTGGTGCAAGACGGCAACAGCAAGCTGCACTTTGCCGCCCTGTCTAAGGGTGCTTCCGTCAGTTCCGGCAATACGGTTATTTTGAAGTCTGCCGTGACCGTCACGGATTTGGCCGCCACGCTAACCGATGGTGTTCTCTATGTGGAAAGCTCCGATGTTACGGCAGATTATTCCAACATCACCGTGAATTTTAGCGGACAAACGGTGCAGAGCGTGTACTATAACGGCAATCCCGTGGCCTTCACCCAAACAGCTGACGGCACTGTGACCATTCGCGGACAGTATCCTCTGGTGCATTTCAACGGTGAGGGTCTACTGAGCAACATTTCTCAATGGACTCCCCATGCTGCCACGGCTTCCATCAAGGATGGCACCATGGCAGGCGACCTGACCGCCTCCGATCCCTATATTAAGAGCGTTGCAGCCTTCGCCTATCCCTTGCAGAAGGGGGATATCGTGGAAATCCGCATCAAATACAATATCACATCCGGTGCATATTCCGGCCTGCAATTCTTCTGGCTGACCGAAGCCGCGCCGAATTACAACGGCACCAACCGTCTGCTCCATTCTGCCACCAGCTACCCTGCAAACGAGTATGTCACTGTTCATTTGGATATTCCCGACAGCTTTGCAGGCGATGTGATGACCGGTCTGCGTGTAGACCCCGTTGGCACAGGTACGACAAATCTGCCTGTGGGCAGCTATACCATAGACTATATCTATGTAGGCCCTGCAAGCGAAGCACCCTCCACACATAACGATGGTCTGTTCTTCGACTTTACCGATGATCGCAGTGCTGAGTTGCGCTACACTGCCTCTGCCTACGGCGATCGAAACTACGATATGGGAAATTGGTACGGAAACCCTTCCCGTAATTCCGTAGCCTATTTTGACGGGGAGAACCTTTGGTATTCTGTCGTAAATGGGCAGAGCTTCACCTATATCCAAACCTCCCACAACGGCACCCTGACAGCCATTCCCCTGTCCTATCAGCCCAAGACAAATGATTGGGTGCAGATTCGTCTGCGTTTGGAAAATATGCAGGCAGTTCCCGACACAACTCCCTCCCTGACCCTGTTCTATCTGAAGGACAATGTTTCTGCTGAGGTCGATTCGGCAAACAAAACGGAAATTAAGGGCTTGGAGACGGCTCTGAGCGGCAAATATGTTACCCTGTCTGCGCCCTTGACCGAGAGCTTTACAAGTGCCGCAGTGATCAATGCCCTGCGCGTCAATTTAGGCGGCATTACCAATATCAGCGGAAAGACAGGGCGGGTTTCCCTGGATTATATTGCCATCGGTGCACGAGATTCTCTCCCTGAGTCTCCAATCATGGAATACACAGTTACCTTTGTCGATGCCACTGGAAAGGTTCTGCAAACGCAAACCGTGCAAGAGGGCAAGACCGCCGTATATACCGGCGCAACACCCACCAAGGCATACGATGCCACCAATCACTACACCTTCAAGGGCTGGGATAAGGCTCTGACCAACATCACCGCCAATACCACTTTTACCGCACAATTTACCGCTATTGCACACAGCTACACCTATGCCAAGGTGGACAATGCTAACCACAAGGGCACCTGTTCCTGCGGCTACAGCAAGACCGCAGCCCATGGCTGGGACAGCGGCAAGATTACCACCGCCGCCACCTGCACCGCAACAGGCATAAAAACCTACACCTGCGCTACCTGTAAGGCAACAAAAACCGAATCCGTTGCCGCTCTGGGTCATAGCTACACTACCAAGGTCACCGCTCCCACCTGTACTGCACAGGGCTATACTACCCATACCTGTTCCCGTTGCTCGGATTCTTACAAGGACACCTATACCAACGCAACAGGCCACAGTTATACAAGTAAAGTTACAACTGCCGCAACCTGCACCAAGGCAGGCGTAAGAACCTACACTTGCTCTAAGTGTAATCACAGCTACACCGAAGCCATTGCCGCCACGGGTCATACTCCCGTAACCGACAAGGCTGTTGCCGCAACCTGTACAACCGCCGGTAAGACCGAAGGTAGCCATTGCTCTGTCTGTAATGCAGTCATTAAGGCGCAGACTACTGTTCCCGCAACAGGTCACAGCTACACTTCTAAGGTGACTACCGCCGCGACTTGTACCAAGGAAGGTGTGAAAACCTACACTTGCTCTAAGTGCAATCATAGCTATACTGAGGCAACCGCCGCAACAGGGCCCACTGCCGTTACCGACAAGGCTGTTGCCGCAACTTGTACAACCGCCGGTAAGACCGAAGGAAGCCATTGCTCCGTCTGTAATGCAGTCATTAAGGCGCAGACTGCCATTCCC
>JAZOAV010000056.1:0-1746 GCA_045595645.1 Faecousia sp. | reverse complement strand
GTACAGAGCGGTTCCAGCATTCTTTATCGTGTCATTTCCCAAGGGATGCGATTTCTTGGTGCCGTAGAAGTACAAGCCCACCTTCGGGACATCATACGCCTTAAAATTCTTCATCTTAAAACGGAACTGGATAATCTCTGCATTCTTGGTATCGTACTCCATACTCAGACGGTTGTTGATGTGGGGAGAAGCTTGAATATAGAACACACCCTGAGTTGCATCGGCAGCCATTTTCAGCTTCATGGTGCCTTCTCCGGAGGAGGAGAATACAGGGGCGTCAATGCGGCTGCTCTTTACCCAGCCACCCACATCCAAATTCACATTGCCGTAGGTCTGGCTGAGATAGCGTTCCTTATCTGTGTCCTGATTGCTGAAGCCGATAAAGAGTTTGGAGGGAGCCTCTGCCTTTTTACCTACATAGATATAGTCCACAATGATCCTTGCGAATTCTCCGGGATTCTGATTCCTGGTAAAGAGGAAGCGAAGCCCCAGAGACTTCAAATAGTCAGCATTCTTTAGGCTGTCATTGATGGGGATCTGCACCGTCTGCCATTGGTCATTAGCTATTTGGAAGGGAGCATAGGCAGAGGAGTTGGCAGTGGTTACACCTCCAACTTCCTGAACCGCCATAAGGGCAAGCCTCGGCTCCTTCCCTTCTTGGGCAGCTAATGCCTCGGTTTTGAAGCGAACCTCCACGATCTCCGCCTGCGAGGGGTCGTAGGACAGAGGATGGTGCATACCCTTGGCTGCATAAGCATATTCATGAGAGGCAGCGGAGGTTCCTAAATACGCTCCGTTGCTTTCACCCTGTCCCAAGGTTCCTGTGTAATCCGCCCCCGTGTACAAGGTCATAGTGCCCTCAACAGGGTCTAACTTATAGTAGCCTCCTGCCTCATTGGTGCAAGCTGTGGCCCATGCGGGATCATTTGCAGCATCGAAGTTATGTCCGCCGTAAGCTCCCTCAACATAGTGCGAGACCGAGCCATCCTTACCGAAGCCGAAGTAGAGACTGTGGGTCTTTCTGCCAACATAAATGTAGTCAACGGTGACTTTACCCTCTCGCATATATCCAAAGTTAAAGCATACGGCCTTAATGGTTCCACAAGTAGAGATCTTTTTATCCTTCAGATCAAAGGTCAAGGTCACATATTCTCCCTCTAAGCTGCCGCCCTTCATACATTCCGGAGGTATAGGCATCTTGATACTCTCCTTCCATTTGTTGGTTTCCGAAGAGTTTCCGCTCCACTTTTCAGAGCCCGAAGGGAGATAGGTCAAATACACGCCGGGATCATATGTACCATACGGAACAGCTCCCTCGATCTTGAATCGTACCTGAAAAATCTCTGCATTGGATGCTTCAAAGTTCAAAAAGGCATTGTCCGTATAGTTGGAATTCCACACGAAATTTGTAGGAGAGTTAGAAGGCTGAATATAAGTATTCCACTGGCTGGGATTGCCGGAGGAGTCTGTTTCCGTAGTCAGAGGGAAGGTAAGCTTTCCGTCACTGATCTTGAGAGAATCGGTAGCGATTCGCATAGGTGCCCAGTTAGATACATTGGCATAGTTTTTGTATCCGTAGAGATTGTCCTGATACTTTCCGGCAGTTTCCTTATTAAAATCAAACATTAGCTGCTGGGTATCCGCAATAGAGAATTCGCTTGCGATGGAGGCACCCTTGGCCCCGCTGAAATTCACCTTAACGGTAATCTTAGAGGTGCCGGAAACCGTCATACGGCTGTTGATGTC
>JAZOAV010000055.1:0-35525 GCA_045595645.1 Faecousia sp. | reverse complement strand
TTGTAGGGGAGGTTCACGAACCTCCCGCGCAGTTCAAAAGTTTCGTTTTCCGCTCATTTTGGGCGAATCCGAAACATTTCATTGGCGGGCGATTCATGAATCGCCCCTACGATGCAGTTTTTTCTTGAAACACGGAAGCACCAAGAATCTGACGATTCTCGGTGCTTTTTGATGTTTCTGTCACAGATTGCTTTCTTTTCGGTTAGCGGATTTGCGGAGGTAATTGCCGATATTGGTCAGGCACATGAGCAGGGTGATGAGGAAGGTGCCGGGGATGAGGATGATCCACCAGCTATCGGTCAGCAGGGCTTTTTCTGCAAGGGACAGCATACTGCCCCAGGAGATGATTTCCAGCGGCAGTCCCATGCCGATAAAGCTGAGGGTGGATTCAATCACGATGGCACTGCGGACATTCATAATCACCATAAACATGATGGAGGCGATGAAATTGGGGGCGAAGTGCTTGCACAAAATGTGGAAGAATTTGCCGCCCATACATTTAGAAGCCACCACATACTCGCTGTTGCGGAGCTGTCGTACTTCCGTGCGGATGACCTTGGCGATGCTTACCCAGCTTGTGACACCGATGACGATGGAGAGAGTCAGCGCATTGGCATCGCCCAAAATCGCCTGCAAAAACAATATGAGTAACAGTGTGGGTACGCTGAGGAAAAGCTCTGCAAAGCGCATCATCAGCGTGTCCAGCCATGTAGGAGCAATGCCGCTGACAGAACCGTAGACCACGGCGATCAAGGTGGAGAGCAGGGTTGCCAAAAAGCCGATGGCAATGGAAATTCTGCCGCCGTACCAAATGCCGGAGAAAATATCCCGACCGAGGGCATCTGTGCCAAAAAGGAACTCTCTGTTGGGCGCAACATTGAAGTTCTTCAAGTCCAAATAGGCGGGGTCTTTGGTCATCAGCGCTTCTGCAAGCATACAACCAAGGACGATGACCGCCGTCAGAACCACGGAAAACCACGGAAAACCCGTTTGCCGATGGACTTTTGTCTTTGGAGAGGTGGCTTGGGGGCGAATACCAACGATGGTGAAGCGTGTCATGCCTTGCTCACCTCCGTCGGATTTCCCGCTTTGCTTGCTTTGATGCGGGGGTCGATCTTCTCATTGAGGATGCCTCCGATCAGGTTGCAGAAAATCACCAAAATGCCCGTCATCATGCAAAGCACCATGAGCAGATTGTAGTCGTGATAGCGGGCACTTTCGTAGGACAGAGCACCGATGCCGGGATAGCTGAACACGGTCTCCACCACATATGTACCGCCCACCACATGGGGCACGGAAATTGCCATAAGGCTGATATAGGAGGGCATAACATTTCGCAGACAATGACCGAAAAGGATCTGTCGTTTGCCCAAGCCCTTGGCCTTTCCCAACAGCACATAGTCGGCGCGGATTTCTTCCAACAGCTTGTTGCGGACGATATAGGCATAGTACCAAAGGTGTTGCAGTACCACAACGGTTAAAGGCAGAATCAAGTGCGCTATACGGCTCAGAATATCATCTCTGTAGCCGATGTCGTAGGCACCGGAGCTGGGGAGCCAGTGCAGTGTCACGGAAAAAATCAGAATCAGCACCAATGACAACCAGAATTCAGGGATACAGGAAAGGAGAGTGCCGACTCTGCAAAGAAGCTTATCGATCCATCTGTCCTCAAACCAGGCACACAGAATACCCAAAAGCAGTGCGCCCAAAAAGGTGAGGACAAAGCCGATGCCGCCTAAAATCAAGGTAAAGCCCATGCGCTGTCCGATGACCTCCAGCACATCCTGCTTGTACTTGAAGGAAATGCCAAAGTCGCCCTTGGCGGCGTTCTCTGCCCAGCGGAGGTATTGTACATGGATGGGGTCATTTAGCCCCAAACGCTCTCTTGCCGCATCTTTTTCCTCCACGCTCATTTTTTCCACACGCTCGCCGTAGTAGCTCATCAGCGGATCGCCCGGGGCAAGACGGGAGATGTAAAACACCGCAACGGAGAGAAGAAACACGCTGAGAAGGAATATAAGAATTTTTTTGCCGTAATAAAGATAGGGATTTCGTCTCATTGTGTCGCCTCCTTTTTTGCAGTGGAAGGGGCCGGATTGGATTATTCTATGGTCCACTCGGTCACATTCCAGAAAATGCCTACGCCGTGGTGGCCCAAAACGGTATTGGCATCGATACCCTTGATGCGATTGTCAGCAATGAACATGGCGTCGATGTAGGCGAAGAAGGTGTAGGCGGGAGCCTTTGCCATGGCAATTTGGAACTGCTTGTAGCACTCGGCACGCTCTGCGGGATCGTTGGTCTGACGGGCTTTTTTCAGCCATTCGTCCACTTCTGCGTTGGAATAGCCGGAGTAGTTGGCGCCGGCATCGGTGGAGAATACCTTGTAGGTGTGATCGTCAGCATCGTAGGGAGAGCCCCAGCCAATGATGCAGCACTCCTGTCCGCCCCAGTCAATGCCCTCGGCGGGAACAGCGGCCTTCACATCCACACCGGCCTCCTGTAATTGCTGTGCAGCGATCTGTGCCATGTCGATGCGAACCTGATCGCCGGGGGTGGCGTTGATGGTGAAGGAGATACGCTCACCGTTGCGGCACCAGTAGCCCTCTGCATCCTTCTCACAGCCTGCAGCAAGGAAGGAGGCTTCGGCCTTGCTCAGGTCGAAGTCGTACTTCTCTACACCGTCGTAGTTGTACTCGTTGAGCTGAATGGGGGAGTAGGCTGCAAAGCCTTTTCCCAACAGAACGGCATCCACCATGGCCTGACGGTTGATGCAATAGCTGATGGCGGGGATGAGGTCGCCGTTTTCCTGCCAGTAGGGATTCCAAAAGTTGTACAGAATCCCACGGTAGTCAGAGGTGTTCATGTCGTAAACCGTCAGATTCTTGGAATTTTGGAAGCTTTGGGCATCCTTGGGTGTGACCTGTGCCAAATTCAATTCACCGTTCTTGAGCTGCAGAGCCTTGGCACTGTCGTCGGTGACGATTTTGAAGATAATTGTGTCAATTTTAGCGGCGCCTGCGAAGTATGCCTCGTTCTTCACCATGGTGATGGCCTGCCCCACATCCCAGCTTTTTAGCTTGTAAGGGCCGGTGCCAATGGGGTTCTTGAAGTAGGCAGATTCCCACAGATCCTCGCCCTGCAGCTTGTGCTCGGGCAGAATGGACATGGTCATGTAGTCCAAAAATGCGTAGTTGGGCTCGGTCAGCACAAAAGCGATCTCAGTGTCGGAGAGAACCTTGATTTCGCCAATTTCGATGTAGTTGGGGTAGTTCTCGGAGCCGTTGTCGGGGTTCCTGATGGCATCGATGGTAAACTTGACATCTTCGGCGGTGAACTTCTCACCGTCGTGCCATGTCACATCACTGCGCAGTTGGAAGGTGTAAGTCATGGTTGCTTCGTCATAGCTCCAGCTTTCGGCAAGGGAGGCAACGGGCTTGCCGTCCTTGTCCAGCTTCACAAGGGAATCAAAGAGCAGATGCTTGATTTCGCAGTGCTCGTTCATAATGGGGTTGATGGAGTCATAGTCGCCGGAGCCGTAAACCAGAGTGGATGCGGCATTCTCTTTGGAACAGCCCGTAAACAGGGAGGCGACCATCAAAAGTGCCAAAATCAGTGCAAAAAGTTTCTTCATTTTCAAATTCGTCCTTTCTTTTTTCGGCAGGACAGTGTATAATAAGTGTGCCTGCCTTGATTGTTTGGATTGGGGTGGCAACGCCTCGGTGTAGTGCCAGCTATGCCGGGGCATCTTGCTCCTTATTATAATGATATCCCCACTTGGACGGAAGCCTCCCAGGGGGATATTTTTCGTGTTATTTTGCCAAAAAGCCTGCACCCCAAAAGTGAGGTGCAGGCTTCCTTACGGTTCTCTGTCGTAGTACACATATGATTTCGTTTCGGGGTCGAAATAACAGCCTTCATAGTCCTGCCAAAGGTATTCCGTCCATATGGAGAACTGTGCCAAAGGGTCGTCTAAAAAGCTGCCGCCGCCTCCGAAGCGGTCTATGCCGTCATTGCTCACATCCACATGGAAGACCCGTGTTTTTCCGCAGATCTCTGCCTTGAAAATCATCCTGTACTCATGGGTACCGTCGGTGTCCGTGTGAATCAAGCTGATGCCGATGTATTCGCAACCGGCAATGCCTCCTGCCGCTTCTAATTTTGCGCCGTATTCGCAGAATTTTGCAAGGCCGTCGGCTTCCATGTTTGACAGCTTTTCTTCGTCAAACCACTCTTGCAGCCAAAGTTCCTTTAGGCCTTCTATGTTGATATAGCTGTATGCTTCCTCGTAGTTGCCCTCCTCCAGTAAGGACATAAACTCCGTTCCCATGCGGTATTCGTAGATGTTAGAGTAGTGAATTCCCTGCTTGTGGTATTCGTTCCATCCCAAAAACAGCAGGGGAAGGGTGATCACCACCAACAAAATTGAGGCCCACCAGCGAATGCGAATTTTCCGAAAGCTCCTTTTTACAGCGTTGTCCTCTGTAGGACGATCCGCTTCCATATGGGGAATGGGGACAGCCTGTGTGCGTTCAAATGTACTTCTGCAAGTTTCACACTCGCGCAGATGTTGCTCTACAGCCTGTCGGCTTGGTGCGGAGCAGAGCTTGTCTGCGTATAAGGGCAGTAAATCTGCAATGATTTCACAATTCATCTGAATACCTCCTGTGCAATCTTCTGTTTCGCTCGATAATAGGCCACTCTGGCCCAGCTTTCACTTTTGCCGTAAATCAGGGCGATTTCCTTTAGTTTTACACTGCCGATGGCGTGCAGGATAAACACATCACGGTATGGGTCTTCCAACTGCTGAATGGCTTTATGCACGCGGAGGTATTCGTCCTTGGCAATCGTCCGTTCCTCTAAGGACGGATGGGCAGATGGGAGCGTCAGCTCGTCCCAAGGGATATCGCTGTACCGCCGATTTCTGCGACACTCCTTGATCCAGGCATTCTTTCCAATCTGACAGAGCCAGGTGTATAAATTACAACGGCCTTCAAATCGGTCAATATGTTGAAAGGCTTGATAAAATGTCTCTTGTAACAGTTCCTCTGCCAAATCCTCACTGCCCGCTAAGGATAGCAGGAATCGATAGACAGACTGGGCGTATGTTTCGTAGACCTTCTGAAAGGCAGACACCTGCTACCCCTCCTCTCTGTGGGGACAATTCCGTAAAGTCTGCTGTGCCATCGCAGGAGCTTGTATGTCCCATACAAAATCGCGCCTGCAATCAGCAAATGACAGAACCACGGAATATCCCATTCTCTGATTTTCGATACAATGGGGGCGTGAATCAAATAGGCAGGCAGGGTGTCTGTGCCGATTTTTGTAAAGGGAAAGCGGCGGGACGGCACCCATGTGAGAAAAACGATGCACAGGGATGTGCCCAGCAGATAGCAGAGCAATCTCAGTATAACACCATTGTCAAGCTCTCTGTAGGGCGTTGCTTGGTAGAGAAATTCTGCGGAGAGTTGATTGCCCCAAAGCATCAACATTGCAACCACTGCGACCAAGGCAATAGACGAGAACACCCTTAGCTTTTCCCAACGAAACCGAGGCTCACAGAGGAACCCCATCCAAAAATAGGGCAGAAATACCAATGTTCGGGACAGGGAGAGCGTTCGCCCGATCTTCGGATGCAGACCCGCAAGACAGCCAACAAGGACAGAGATGATTAAAAAGATGACTTTTCCTTTTTTCTTAAAAAAACGAAACCAAAGCCACCCGAGCCCTGCCCAAATGCTGTAGCTGAATAAATACCACAGATGCCAATAGGGGGTCAGGAGCTTTGCACCAAAACAAACAGCAATTCCCTGAAACAAGAGGTACAGCGGCAGTATCTTTTTGAACTGATGTGCGCAAGTCTTACCATCTTTTAAGAATAGCCCCGATAAGAAGCAAAACAGCGGCATATGAAACAGATAGATCCCCTTGTATTGTACCATAAGTACCTTCGATTGCCATATCCATGGCTCGATCAAATGTCCGTAAATCACAAGAAAAATCAGCAGCAGTTTTAGATTGCAGTACCTTGCATCTCTTAGTTTTACCATTTCTATCACTCCGTCTGTTAGAGACAGCAAAAGCCTTTTCGTTACAGAAAAATGCAAAAAAATAGGACGGTGACCGTCCTAATGCTTTTTCATACTATTATTCAATGAAAAGTAGACAACTTTTAATGGAATAATAGTATTAAAGAAACTCGGTATAAAATCGCAAAAACTCTTGCACTTGAACAACGCAAAACAGTCCTGAAAGCCTTGGCTTTCACGGACAATCGCGTTGTTCAGTACACATTATGTATGCTTCTTTTTTCTGGGGCCACGGGGTTTGGAATCTGGCCGTATGGGTGCGCCATTGGGGAAATAGACTTGTTCGTATCTCTTGAAATAAACAAATAATCCGAACCCATTTCCCACGGGGAAAATCTGGTTCGGATTATATTAGTTTGGTATATACTACACAATTTGATACAATGCAACGCTAATTGGCGATGCGTTGCATTTTCAGAATTGCGTTGCATTTGTGACGAAAGGGACGCAAAAGTGGCTTACATCAAAAGCTTCTCAAGACTTTCTCTGCCTGCTTTACCAACACCAATTTTCCAAATCTCGTTGCCGGTTGTTTTTTCATATATGTGTATGATAGATCCGTATAGTTCAGGAGATCTTTCACAAAAAGCCGTATCAAAGTAGTACTCATAATCGTCCCAATTGCGGAAGTTGTGAATATCATAGTTGTTCAAATTGCAACAGATAAATTCACGGAGTCCTTCGTCACTCTCTAGGATGTGATCATAAGAAGCACCCAAAAGCAGCATTTTGAATGTCCACACACATTCGTAATTCCAAAATTCGTCATTTTGGGGATCTCCACAATCGAGATGGAAGAAATCTGTCATCGAATGATCCCAGAATTCTGCAAAGTCCGCTGCAGAAAGGCCATTGTCCAGCAACATTTTTAGTGCATAAATCGCATTTTCATTTGCTACATGCGCAAAATGCCACAATGGGTTCAAACTATTATCACCATCGTATGGAATCCTGGGCTTCGCAACATCCATGCCATATTTTAAAAACAATTCTGTAAGCTTGGGTAAATTTATACTATCAGAGTCTTGTGACTCACAGACCACAGTATCTCCGTAGATGTGTTCCAGCAAATCCCAACCGTAGACTTCTGTACCGCCAAGAGGATCTGCCCCTTGCTTCAACAATTCCTCAATGAGAGCAAGGTCAAGCGGTTCTTTTGAGCAGGCATCCCTCAGTTTTTTGTTGAGCGCAATCTCTTCAGGGGTATAGATACCTTCGTATTTCTGTGTCCATTCTCGCTCCGCTTCATTTATATATGGATATTCACTCATGGAAACCCCTCCTTTCTGATAGCACTATAACATATTAATTGTCCAATAAACAATCACAATTAAAAAGATAACCGACCCTAAATGACACAATTGTATCAATAAGGGTCGGCTAAATGGTGCCGGTGGTGGGACTCGAACCCACACGGTATCGCTACCAACGGATTTTGAGTCCGCCTCGTCTACCATTCCAACACACCGGCATTGTGGATTCGCAGACTATTATACACACTTTTTTGAAAAATGCAAGTGTTTTTTTGCAGGAGAGAAAAGTATTTTTCCAAGTGGGCGAAATTGAGCAGATTTCGAGGAGATTTTTCGCTTAATAGCCCTTGATGTGTGCAGACAGGTGCTTGGACAGGACGGCTAAAGAGGCGGCCATATTCTCGTTTTGCACCAAAATGCCGTCGGGGACATCCAAATGGGTGGGGGCGAAGTTCCAAATGGCCTTGATGCCGTTGGCAATGAGCAGGTCGCAAACCTTCTGAGCGTGGTCCGTGGGGACGGTAATGATTCCCATCAAAATTTTATGGCGGGAGCAGATGCTTTCCAGTTCCGAAAGGGGCAGGATGGGTTTTCCTGCCTCAGAGGTACCGAGCAGGGACTCATTGGTATCAAAGGCGGCAACGATATTCAGACCGTATTCTGAGAAACCGCGGTGGCCCAATAGGGCGCGCCCCAGCTTGCCGGCACCGATCAAAATGGCGTCGTTGGTATTGTCGTAGCCTAAGAACTGTTCCAAATCGGCAATCAGGGCAGAGCGGCGGTAGCCCACCTTGGGACGGCCGCCATCGGAGACCATGGCCAAATCTTTACGCACCTGAACCTCGCCCATATTCAGGGCGTTTGCCAGTGCTGTTGCGGAAATGTTATCGTAAATGTCGTCCCCCAAGCCCTTGAGATAGGTCAGGTAAATGGGTAGACGCTTTAAAACCGCTTTAGAAATCTTCTCTGCCATAGCACTGATCCTCCTTTGCTCATCATTATAGCAGAGAATTCTATGTTTTACAAGCCTTTGTTTATGAAACTTGTCACATTATTTATGAAACTTGTCGCAAAATATCCCGCCGCAGGCGTTGCATGATGCGTTTTTCCAGGCGGGAGATGTAGGACTGGGAGATTCCGAGCAAATCCGCCACCTCTTTTTGGGTTTTTTCCTGTTCACCGTTGAGGCCAAAGCGCAGAGAGATGATATGGCGATCCCGCTCCGGCAGGCGGGAAAGGGCTTCGCGCAAAAGCTGTTGCTCCACATCTTCCTCCAAGGGACGCATCACCGTGTCACCCTCTGTGCCCAAAACATCCGACAGAAGCAGCTCGTTGCCGTCCCAATCGGTGTTGATGGGTTCATCCAAGGAAACCTCCGTTTTCTGTGAGGATATTTTTCGGATGTGCATGAGGATTTCGTTTTCAATGCAACGGGAGCAGTAGGTGGCCAACTTGATGTTGCGGTCGGTGCGGAAGGTGCTGATGCCCTTGATCAGACCGATGGTGCCGATGGAAATCAAGTCCTCGATGTTTACGCCGGTATTTTCAAAACGGCGGGCAATAAAGACCACCAGACGCAGATTGCGTTCGATCAGCCGTTGCTTGGCGGCTTCGCTTCCGTCGCACAGCAGAGCTTGTTCCTCGGCGGCAGAGAGGGGTGGGGGCAGAATGTCGCTTCCGCCGATGTACATGATTTTGGATGGGTGCAGCAGTGCCAGTAAAAATTTAAGCATGAGTCATACCTCCTGTTAATGCATCGTAGGCACCTCCGTCGGAGAGTGGCGTAGGGGAGAAGGCCACAAGCCCCTGTTTTTGCTCTGTTCCAAGGGTGATCAGACAGGGTAAGGCCAAAAGCAGACCGTTTTCCACGCCCACAGCCCGATAGGGGATGAGGCGGGGATGGCAATTACGTAGACGCAGGGCCAAGGCAGCGGGTTTGTCGAAATCCGTCTGTTGGACGGAAAGGGGAAGTAAATTGCGGGCGGCTCTCCAGTAGACCGTCAGCACGGGAGCGCCGCTGAGCGGATCGGTCAGGGTGTTGCCGCTGTCCCGCAGGGCACTGAGCCGGATGCGACAGCCCTCCCTCTCCAAGGTGACAGGCAGAATGCTGTCGTTGCTGTGGTTCAAACGGGGCAGGAGCAACCGACAGGCCAGGTTGACGGCAAGAGCTGTCAGAAGCACGGTGGAGAAGCGCACGGGATAGAACAGGCTTTCCTCCAGCAGGATGGGACGGCCTTGCAGGGCTTGCGTGCCGTAGACGGCACCGCAGAGAACCAACGAGAGGGTGGCGAAAATCGCCGCTAAACGACCCGTGGAGGGACGCAGACCGTAGCCGAGCAGGAGCATGCCTGCTGCTGTGAGCAGCTTGCACAGCCAATGGGACAGCCACCCGAGGGCGGGCAAATATATGGCTACGGCATAGAATGCGCCCAAAGCAGCACCCCAAATCAGCCGCCCTCGGCTGACGGCAGCGGCCCCCAGACGGGCTGTGCCTCGTAAAAGCAGGTAGTTGACCGCAAAATTCAGCAGAAAAACCAAGTCCACATAGACTGTCATGGCATCACCTCGGACAAAGTATACGCCATGAACAAGAAAAAACAGGTCGCAATTCCAAGATGGAGTTGCGTCCTGTTTTCGTGGTATTTAGGAAAATTATTGCATGGAAAGTGCGGGTTTTCTGTTTCCTGACCCTATTTTTTCACAAATTCACAGAATACTGTCGATGATTCTTCAGCGGTAGAGCAGCAGGGAGAACCAAGTGACCACATTGTTGCCGTACTGGTATTCTACACCGTACTTCTCTGCAAGAGCAGTGACGACAATGCCGTGGCTTTCCACGCAGGGGAACATCTTGTCCCGATGGCGGCAGGGGGCGTCGGGATAGCTGCATTGCTCGCAAATGCCGCAGGATTCGCAGGACAGACCGTAGACCTCTGCACCTTGGGCACGCAACAGCTCCGCCGCCTCGTGGGTGAGGGCTTCGTGGGCGGGACGGGTGGCAAGGCAGGCTGCCATGTCGGAAATGCTGGAAACCTCCGTAAGGGTGACCAAAAGCAGACCGTGGGGATAGGACAGGCAGCGGGCGCGGCATGTTTCCACCGTTCCGACAGCGGGGGGACATGCCCAAGTTTTGTTGTAGCGGGGACACTCTATCTCACAAATCAGGCGAATACGCTCGGAAAATTCCAGCTCCGTTGTGTCGAAAAATTCATATTGCGCGAAGGGAAGCTGGGCAAGCTGATCGGAGAGCAGGGCTTGATTCATCTCTGATTCTCCTTCAAATATAGTAGGTCGTGGGAAATGGGGGTGCAGAACAGGCGGCGAACTTCCGCCGGATCCTCCGTGCGGCCTAAGATCCACATGAGCTTTGCGACAACGGCCTCCGTGGTCATGTCGTAGGCTTCCAGCAGATGCAGACTGTTTTTCAGGTGGAAGCCCACATCGTAAACGGCCAGATTACTGCCCTCGTTGGGCACCTGCGTGGTCATAACGATGGTTTTTCCTGCTTCGATAGCGGCTTGAATCACATCATAAAAGCCGCTTCCCTGATAGGAGGGCAGACCGCCCACGCCGTAGCTTTCAATGATGATCGCATCGTTATGCTCTATTAAATAAGAGAGCAGACTGCAATCCGTGCCCGGGATCATCTTCAAAAGTCCGACTCTGGTGTTCAGCTTGTGGTAGAAGAAGGGACGGGGCAGAGCAAGGGGACGGATATATTCCAGCAGGAAGCCGTCCTGCAACACCGCCAGCAGGGGGAAGTTGATGCTGGAAAAGGCTTGAAAGCTGGTGGTGTGGGTCTTCCGGGCACGGGTGCCCAAAATGACTTTGCCGTTAAAGACGATCATTACGCCGCACAGAGGGGATACGGCACAGCGGAAGGCATCGGCCAAATTGGTCTTGGAGTCGGTATTTTCGTAGAGCATGGGCTTTTGGGAGCCGGTCAGGACGATGGGCTTGGGGGAGAATTGCACCAAATAGGACAGTGCGGCGGCAGTGTAGGCCATGGTGTCTGTACCGTGAGCAATGACGAAGCCGTCGTAGTTGTCGTATTCTTCCTCGATAGCCTTGGCGATTTGCAGCCAGTGCTCCGGCTGTATATTGGTGGAATCAATGGAAAAGAGCTGACGGCAGCTTACATCACATAGCTCGCCGATCTGGGGCACATTCTCCACCAGCTCCGCACCCGTGAGCACGGGAGTCAGACCACTGGGGGTGTTGCCGGAGGCAATGGTGCCGCCGGTGCCTAACAAGAGAACCTTTTTCATGCTGTACGCTCCTTATCTTATGCCCCGCAGGGCAATTCATTGTGCATCGAAGATGCACATAGTATACCACGAAATTTGTCCGGACGCAATGTGAAAAGTTGACTTTTTGCGCTTTGTGGGGTAGAATAAAACCATTAGGAGGTGGCGGTATGCTATCAGTAGTCATTCCTGCCTATTGCGAACAGGAAATGGTGCCTCAGGCGGCCAAGGTCATTGCCCGCATTTTGCAGGAGGCACGAATTGAATATGAATTGATTTTTGTGGACGACGGCTCCAAGGATGCTACATGGGAAAAAATCACCACAGCGGCAAAGGAAGATCCGCATGTGAAAGGCGTTCGTTTTTCCCGTAATTTCGGCAAGGAGGCGGCAATTTTCGCGGGCTTGCAGCAAGCCGCGGGGGATTGCGTGGCTTGCATTGATTGCGACTTGCAGCATCCACCGGAGAAGTTGGTGGAGATGTACCGCCTGTGGGAACAGGGCTACGAGGTCATCGAGGGCGTAAAGGCTGACCGTGGCGAGGAAAGCTCTGTTTATCGGGCGTTCAGCAAGCTGTTCTATGCCATTATCAGCAGGGCAACCAAGGTGGATATGTCCCGTGCTTCGGATTTCAAGCTGCTGGACCGCAAGGCGGTGAATGTGATTCTCTCCATGCGGGAAAAACGGGCCTTCTTCCGTGCCCTGTCCTCTTGGGTGGGCTTCCGTACCACGGAGGTGTCCTATGAGGTGCAGGAGCGTATGGCAGGACAGTCCAAGTGGTCCACCTGGTCTCTGATGAAATATGCTGTGTCCAATATCACTTCGTTTACGGCACTGCCCCTGCATTTGGTGACATTTTTCGGCATTTTGACACTGGTGGTGTCCGTTGTGATGGGCATTGTGTCCCTTGTGCAGAAGTTTATGGGTGTGGCCTTGGGCGGCTTTACAACGGTCATTATTCTGCTGCTGTTCCTTGGAAGTCTGATAATGATCAGCTTGGGAATTATCGGATATTATGTCGGAAATATCTATGAGGAGATCAAGGATCGTCCCCGCTTTATCGTCTCTGAAAAATGTTAAAAAATTTCTGAAAAAAGAGTTGACAGCATGGAAAAAATCTGATATATTGAAGTCGATATATAGAGATTTTCCGAATTTTTAAGAAAATATTAAACTTTTTTTGAGAAAACGGTATATTCTTATCGATACATTTTGATTGACGATAAAAAACGATGGGAGGATGAGGGCCTTGTCTTTCGAGCGGGTGGCTGTTCAAAAACGGAAACAGCTCTGGCGCCGTAGATGGTACGGGGTTTGTGTCGTATTGTGCGCTGTTGCAGTATTCATCACAACCTATGCTCTGATCCTTCCTGCTCTCACTGAGGAGACAGCCGTGTATTGCGGCATGGAGGAACACTCCCATGAGGATACCTGTATCCAAATAGAGTATCTCTGTGGATTAACTGAGATGGAGGATAGCCATCTGCATAGCGAGGAATGCATTGCTACGGAGCAGGTGTTGCTGTGCGCCCTGCCGGAGGAGGAAGGCCATCTTCATAATGCGAGCTGTTATGCGCAGAGACAGGAGCTTTGCTGCGATTTGGAAGAAGGGGAGGAGCATGCCCACGGTGAGGCTTGTTATGCCCCTTCCACGGAGTTGCTTTGTGCCCTTCCCGAATGTGAGGGGCATACACATGAATATAGCTGCTACGAAAGCCGAACCACTTATGTCTGTGGTTTGGCTGAAGGGCATCTTCACACGGACACCTGTTATCAAGAGCTACAGGTGTCTTGTTGTATATTGACGGAAGATGAGGGGCATATCCATGAGGCTTCCTGCTTTACATCCGTCAAAGAGCTGATCTGCGACTTGGAGGCAGTGCATGTTCACGACGAGTCGTGTATGCAGTCTCTTGTGGTCTGTGCCCTTGCGGAGCATACCCACGGCTTGGCTTGCTATTCTAACCCCTCTGCGGATGTGGAGGTGCAGGAGCTTTGGGAGAATACTCTGCCGCCCCTGACGGGGGACAAGATCGTGGATATTATGAACATTGCCCAATCCCAGCTCGGCTATCGGGAGAGTGAGAAGAATTATATTGTATCCGAGGATGGCGTGGTGAAGGGCTACAGCCGTTACGGTCAGTGGTATGGCGATGCCTACGGCGATTGGTGCGCCATGTTTGCCGCCTTCTGTCTGCGCTATGCGGGATTTGAGGAGGTTCCCATCCATTCCAACTGTCAGCGTTGGGTGGAAGCTCTGAGTGAGGCGGAGTTGTATATGCCTGCGGGCGTGTACATACCCCAGTGTGGAGATATTATCTTCTTCGACTTGGATGGGGACAACACGGCAGACCATGTGGGCTTGGTTGCGGAAGCCGACGACGGGATTCTGACCATCGAGGGCAACGCAGGAGATGCGGTACAGGCGCGGCAGTACAGTCGCGAGGATGGTACGGTGTTGGGATACGGTGTACTTTCGCAGATCGATGCTGCCCCTCCCAAGAGAGGCTTGGAGGGCAACTATCTGAATGTGGGCAATGCCCAGAGCTTTACTACGGAGGTTAACAGAAGCAGTACGACCCACATCCGTTTGACAGCGAATTTTAGCATTTCCACTGCACATAGCATTCCGGCCAATAAGAATCTGACCATCGACCTGAACGGCTATACCTTGACTTACACCAATACATCCAGTGCCATGTTCACTGTTGAAAGCGGCGAGACCCTGACCATTTGGGACAGTCAACAGCCCACGGAAACGGTTACGATGGCGGAGTACGATCCTGAAAATCGCAGAGAGTATCCTGCAACGCTATCGGGGGAAAGCCTGACCTATTATGTGATGACCACACAGGTGGTCGATCCTGCTTTGGGTGCGACCCAAGAGGCGGTGCAGCAGCATGTGTTTACTGCGGCGGGTGGCATTCAGGCGGATTGCGTTAAGGAAACGGATGTGCCGCATCGCCTTGTACTCCTTAAAGGAGGAACTTTCAACTTAGAAGGCGGTATGCTTTACGGCGATGGAAATTCCACAACGAATGAAAATCGGGCTATCTACATAGAAAGCGGTACGGCAAATTTGAATGGCGGTTATATCTGCGGTTTTGCCCGTACCTTCTCAGGCACGCTGGATGCATCAACGCAGTTTGGCGGTGCGATTTACATGACCGGCGGTACGGTGAATGTCATGGGCTCTGTCCTTGCCGCCAATACCGCAGGCAGTGCGGGTGCCATATATTCCGTCGGTGGCACGGTCAATATCGGCAGTAACGGCGAGAAAGTGGGCATCATTGCGGGCAATCAGGCCCTTTCCGGCAGAGAAGCGGGAAGCGGCAAGGGGTATAACGGCGGCGGCGGTATTTATGTCAAAAACGGTACGGTCAATATGACCGCAGGTTACTTGACAAACAACATCGTGGTGAATTATACCGAGTCCAACAGAGATACCTATGGTGGCTACTACTCCGGCGGCGGGGGTGTTTTCATGGAGGGAAGCTCCAAAATGGATTTCTGCGGCGGCTATATTACAGGCAACTGGGCAGATGGCGGCGGTGGTATTCGCACCTCGCATGACGGTACCAATTATATTACGATGTATTGTAAGTTGGATGAGAACGAGAATGTCATCAGTGCGCCCTTTGTGACAGCCAATACTGTCCGTGCTGCGGAGGGTGCAGGGATCTCTCTCGGTCCGCCAGCATCCAATGGAACCACCGGCGCAACGATTACGGGTGGTTATATCACCAATAATCAGATACTTGGCACGGAGCACTGGGGCGGTGGAGGCATATTCGGCTTCGAAAATTCAAAGATTCACATTGAAGATGCCCTGATCGTGAACAATTACGCCGGCGGCTTCGGCGGCGGCGTGGCAGGCTGTTCTACGGGTCATATATATATGTATATGCAACACGGCTGCGCCATCTACGACAACTACGACATGGTGTACGAGGACAGTCCTCACTATGCCAGCAGCTCCAAGAATGACGACAAAGAACATTGTGAGAGATTCTACGGATTCTTTGACCACGGACATGCGGACTATTTCTGCGCTTTGGAGAGCATGGTATCAGGTGGCATGCTGGGCGGTGGTACCGCAAATTGGGAAGGAAGCTCCGATGGCGCTCATGTGGATTATGTGGGTCGGGATGATATCATACAGGCAAATTATGTTATGGGTTTGGATTCCCATGCCAGCGAAGCAGACAAGTTGGCGGCGGAAGCGGAGGCAAGACTCTACATTAACGGCAACCGCTCCTTTACTCATGGCGGCGGTATTCTGTGCAACGGTGATTTGAGCATCGGTGCGATAGAGCCTGTGGAAATCCCTGTCGCCTTCCAGCCGGATGCGATCAAAGTATTGGTAGACAGCAGTGGCAACGAGCTGTCAATGGACGATTACGAGTTCCATTTTTCGATTACCGACCATTTGGGCAATGAGCTTTCTCACGGCGTTACCGACAGAACGGGTCATATTACCTTTGACCGGCTTTTGATCATGCGCACTGCGGGAACTTTTACTTATTACATCTACGAACAGAAACAGTCGGAATACCAAAATGTTCAGACAGATCCGGCGGTATATCGCCTACAGACCACGGTGGCGAAGGGCACAGCCAATAGTGAAGGAAGAACCAACCTGAAGGTAACGAGCTTTGTGCTGGAGAAGCAAAATGCACAGGGCGAGTGGGAGCTTATCAGTAAAGAAAGCAATTCCAACTATATTGGCACAATCCTGTTGCTCGTGTATGAAGGCACACCTGCATTTGTCAATATGTATATGGAGAATACGGACATTCAGGTGCAGAAGGTCTGGAACGGCAGCAGTTCTCAGGCGGTTACGGTGCGATTGTATCGGGATGATGTGCTTGTGGATACACAGACCCTTAACAGCCAAAATTCCTGGAGCTATACTTGGTCGGACATGCCTGTAGGCGATGGCACGAGGAAATATGTTTATCGTGTACAGGAGGATTCTGTTGCGGGCTATGTGACCAAATATTACAGCGAGACGAAGGCACTCAGCTATTGGGTCCCTGCGACAAGCCTGACCTTGGGCAAGGAGTATCTCATTACCAACAGCGACGGTAGCTATGCCATGATGTTAACGCAGGGGAATGCAAATGCGACCCTTACCACCAGTGACAGGGCTGCAGTGAGCAGAAAGAGCGGCAGGCTAACCATAGCCGGAAAAACCCATACGGAATGGTTCGAGGGGGATATGACCAAGGATATGGTATTTGTGATGACAGAAACTACAAATCCTTCCTATCGGACCTTGAAAAATATGCTTAGGGGCTCTTGGTTGGCAACGACTTCGACTGGGTCTTGGAGCAAAAAATACTATTTACAGGGACGCACTACCAAGTCTGAGTGTTCTGCTTTTTACCTGAATAACAGTAGATTGCAGGGAAGTAACGGAAACGATTATACCGACAGTACACGATACAATGTGGTTTACAGCAGTAACAAATTCACTTCTGCCAGCAGCAGTACAACCAGTGGTGTAGTGAAGCTGTATGAAAGGGTAAGAACTTCCGACAGACTGGTATTTACCATTGTCAATACTCCTATGGAGAGTATCCAATATGAAATCCGTTTGGAGAAGGTCAGCGAAAGAGACGGAAGCGGGCTGGTGGGCGCGAAGTTCCAACTGCTCGACAGCAACGGAGCGGCACGTTCCTTCACAACTGCGGGGGACGGCATTTATACCTACTCTACCGCAAACGGAGCCACTACCGAGCTGATTACCTCCACCGGCGGCAGAATGGTGATTACCGGATTACCGGCAGGAGCGTATACCCTTAGGGAAACGGAAGCACCCGTTGGGCATATGCCCATTGAGGACTATACTTTGCATTTGGGAGAAGACTCACAGGGCACGACAATCAGCCTGCGTTTGGTCGATCCCGTAATTGGATATGTGTTGCCGGAAACAGGCGGCAACGGTACAACCCTGTATATCGTGGTAGGCTCTGTCTTGATGCTGACAGGCGGCACCCTTCTTTATCGAAAACGCAGAAGGGAGGCTGTGGAAAATTCTTAGACGGGCACTCGATATAGACTAAAATTTAATCAAAAGAAAGGAAATGAAACAATGAAAAAAATCTTTGCATTACTGCTGGCACTTGCGTTGCTGTGCAGCATGGCTGCTGTGGCCTTTGCGGCAGACAGCTACATCATCACCATTACCGCACAAGGCACTGACCACATTTATGAGGCATATCAGGTATTTTCGGGCGAGCTGTCTGCTGACGGCAAGCTGAGCAATGTTGTTTGGGGCAACGGTGTCAACGGCGACGCCCTGCTGGCTGCAATGAAGGCTGATGCTGAACTGGGTGAAACCTTTGATACCTGCACTGATGCCGCTTCCGTGGCAGAGGTTCTGAGCGAGCTGAGCAAGCAGAACAAGGAGGCTGAGATCAAACGGTTTGCGGATATTGTCAGCAAGAACCTGAGCGACAACAAGACACTTTCCGCTCCCGTGGAGGACAGCACCACAACCTATACCATCACCGTGTCCGAGCCCGGCTACTACTTCGTCAAGGATCAGGATGGATCTCAGGAAGACCATGACGCCTATACGGAGTTTGTGCTGCGTGTTGTCAAGAGCGTGGCTGTCACTGCCAAGATGGACATTCCCACCATTGAAAAGAAGATCGAAGATACCAACGATACCACCGGCGAAACCTCCACTTGGCAGGATTCTGCGGACCATGACATCGGGGACATGATTCGCTATCAGATCACCGCAACTCTGGCTGATAATGTCAGCGAATATGACGCCTACTGGGTCAAGATTACCGATACCATGACCAAGGGCCTGACCTATAATGGTGATGCCAATGTTTATATCGATGATGTTGACAAGACCTCTGCTTTCACCCTTACCCCTGTTACCAACGAAGAGACCGGCGAGACCGTTCTGACCATTACCTGCGCAGATGTCAAGGCACAGGGCGCAACCAACGATAGCGTGATTCGCGTGAACTACACCTGCGAACTGAACGAGAATGCCGTGATCGGCGCACAAGGCAACCCCAACACCGTTTACATGGAGTATTCCAACAATCCCAATGAGGAATTTGGCGGCGAAGGCGGCAGTGAGACGCCCGAAGATACCGGCGAGACTCCTACCGATACTGTTATTGCTTTCACCTACAAGGTCGTTATCGATAAGGTTGATGAGAATGAGGAAGCTCTGGCCGGCGCAGAGTTCACTCTGGAGAAGCTGACCTATGGCGAGGCAGAAGAAGGCGAAGAACCCGAAGAAATCTGGACTTCTGTTGGCGAGGCTACTTTGAATGAGGAAAAGACTTCCTTCACCTTTGTCGGTCTGGACGACGGCACCTATCGCCTGACCGAGACCGTCACCCCCGAGGGCTACAACACCATTGACCCTGTTACCTTCACCGTGACCGCTGAGCATGAAATCCTGGCTGACAATCCCACTCTGACCTCTCTCAGCGGTGATGCTGTTACCGGCGAAATCACTTTCACCGCTTCCGAAGGCACTCTGAGTACCACCGTAGTCAACAACTCTGGCCCCATCCTGCCCGGCACCGGTGGTATGGGTACCACTCTGTTCTACGCCATCGGCGGCCTGCTCCTGGTGGGCGCAGTGGTTCTGCTTGTGACCAAGAGACGCGTGGACGCTGAATAATTGACCATGCGCAGACAAATTTTTGCGTTGCTGTTCTGTGGCCTTCTGCTCCTGACCTGCTTACAGGTCGGAGCAGAGGAACCGCAGGAGGGTTCACTGGTAATTGAATACCCCTATGGCGGCGTAGAATTTGAGCTGTTTCTTGTTGCCACAGGAATGGATACGGGCAACATGGTGATTGCAGAGGACTTTGCCTCCTACCCCATCCATTGGGAGGGGAATGCCCGCAATCTGGCGCTGACCTTACAGGGGTATATTGTGCGTGACCAAATTGAACCGCTGGCATTGGCGACGACAAATGACATCGGCTATGCACATTTTGATAACTTGGCGGAGGGCTACTATCTCATTATGGGCAATCATTTACTGGAGGAGGATTTGGTAACATTTCCTCAGCCGACAATGGTAATGATGCCCCTACTCCATGAGGGGGAAGCTTGCTACCGTGTGCGGGTCAAGCCCAAATATGAACGCAGAAGCTGCTCGGGCGGCATGGAATTTCATGTACTCAAGGTGTGGGACGATGATCATCATCCCCAGCGACCCGAGGAGGTTACCGTTGACTTGCTGTGCGACGGTGAGATTTGGGATACGGTTGTGCTCAGCGGAGCCAATAATTGGCGGTATTCTTGGGAGAATTTGCCGCCCATGCACCTGTGGACCGTGACAGAGCGGGAGACGGATGGATATTTTGTTGAAATCTCCCGTGATGAAGCGCAAATAGTTATCACCAACTATAGACCGAAAGTGCAGCCTCCCACGGAGCCTACACCGCCGCCCGATATTCCGCAAACGGGCGTATTGTGGTGGCCTGTGCCGGTGCTTTTGCTGGCGGGTCTTACCCTGATTGTATGGGGCTGGCTGTGCCGCCGCAGAAGTGCGGAAGAATAAAAAAACAATCCCTGCAGAATACGGGAGAATGCTCTCGTATTCTGCAGGGTGTTTTGTACAGTTTGTAGGCATCGTCCCCTACAACTATAATCCTACACTTTCTGCCAATCGGCGGGGTAGGTGATATAGAGAAAACGGGCCTTGTCCTCGGTGACAAAGTGGATGTCACTGCCCTTGGGGATGAGCAAGCCCTCGCCCGCCTTGGCACTGACCTCTCCTTGGGCACTGCGAATGGTGAGCCTGCCCTCTATTACAAAATCTACCTCGTCATAGTTTAGATGCCAAGGGAAATCGCAGTGCTCCATATACATCATTCCCACGCCCAAACGGGGAGATTGCTCCAAGGTGAACAAATCATGGGTGTAAACTCGGTCAGAGGGATTTCCTGTATCCAAACGGTCTGCTTCCGTAAAATTGATATTGGGGGAGAAGGCTTTTATGGGGCCGTCTCCCAATTTTTCTGCAAGAATCTGTCGAATGAGGGCTTCAAGCTCCTGTTTGTTCATGTTTCTTCTCCCTTACAAATAAGAGTGCCACCAAAAGGGCGCAGACGCCTGCCACTAATTTTGCCACGATGACAGGCACGAGCATACTGCGGTCATAGCCTGCTGTGAAACCTAAGTGGTCGCCAAAGACAAAGGCGGCACAGACGGCGAAGGCGATGTTCAGCACCTTGCCCCGCTCGTCCATGTCCTTGAGCATACCAAACATGGGAATGGAGTTGGCAAGGCTGGCAACCAAACCTGCGGCGGCGGTTTCGTTCATACCCAAAAGTCTGCCCAAGCGCAACAGAGGCTTGCGGAACACCTTGGTCAGCACATAGACCAAGGGGAAGGCTCCTGCCAGCACAAAGCCGATGCCTGCCACCACTTCTACCCCTTCAAAAAGCGGGGCCATACCCGGGATCAGGGTAATGTCTGTGAGATATTCAAAAATGCCCGCCGCCAAGCCAACGGTAATGATCGCCAAAATGATGCGCCCAAACCACAGAAATCCCTTGATCATGGCTCGTTCAAAGCACAGCAGTCCTGCGGCAATCAGCACCGCAATGAGGACAATAGGAATGAGGTTTTTCAGCACCATCAGCAGAGGGAATCCGGCCACCAAACCGCCCACCAAGGAACCGATGGGAATGGTGATAATGCCTGCCAAAACACCCTTGGCCAAGGCGGGTCGGTCGGCGGCAGGAATGATGCCCAAAGCCACGGGAATGGTGAAAACCACGGTAGCACCCAGCATAGAGCCGACAATCAAGCCGCCGAATTGGGCGGCTTCCTTGCTCTGTGCCAGTTCTGCCGCCAAGGGTGCGCCACCCATGTCGTTGGCTAAAATCGTACCGGCGAACATGGCAGGGTCAGCACCCAAAAAGTTATAAACGGGCACCAAAACAGGCTTGAGCAAATCTGCCAGCACCGGCGCAAGGGCCAAAATGCCCAGCATGGAAAGGCTCAGCGCACCGATGGCTTGAATACCTTCTTCAAATTTTTCGCCCAAGCCGAATTTAGAGCCGAAAATGCGGTCTAATGCGCCTAAGAGCATGAAAATGCCCATGGCCCAAAGTATGATTCGGTCAACTGACATGGCTTGCCTCCGTATCATCTAAAATTGCGACAATCGCCGCATCCACCGGTGCGCCGCTCTCCTGACGGGCGGCGGCACCCAGCAGTACCAGCACCGGATCTCCTTCGCCGGCACCCACTAAGTCGGCGGCAATCAGCTCGCTGTCTCCTGTGTGTACGCGCAGAAGAATCTGCCCCGCCAGAGCGGGGCTTTTTTTCGTGGCCCAAACAGAGCCGCTGACACGGCCCAGCCTCATCCCTTGCCCTCCAGTACATCTCTTGCCAAAGGGGTCAGCCGTCCTTCAATGGGCAAGCCCTGTGCCAAGCGGCGGCGCACCTCTTGGGCAGTGAGCAGCTTGGAGCTTGTGGCTCCAAGGAACTCCACGCCCCATTGCTTGAGTTGCCGTTCAGCGGCCAACAGACGGGTGTAGAGACTGCGTGGAGCGGTCTTGGCATAGCTGCGATAGTCCAGACCCGCTTCCCACAGATAGACGGGCTTGCCCTGTAGCAAGGCGTTCAGACAGGCTTCGTTGGGGAAGTGCAGCAGCTCGTAGGCATTGAGCGAGCCGATGACAATGGCCTGATAAGGCTCTTGGTTTACATAATACCATCCTAAATCCCGCTCGGGAGCTCGTCCCAACAGCAGGGCGCAGTGCTGCCGCCGCTCGACCTCCCGTAATACCTGCTCCATCAGTTCGTCGTACATAGGATTCTCCCCAAATCACCCTTGCGGAAGCCGCAGGCGTTGGCTTCGTCGTAGTCCAAATGGGCGTAGGTGGCATAATCAGGGCTGACACGCAGTAAAACATCCTCAAAAATCACAGGTCGCTCCGTAAAGGTCTGCAAGCGTACCACCTGACCGTCCCTTAATCCACGGGCGGCAGCATCGGCAGGGGTCATGTGGATGTGTCGTTGCGCTACAATGACCCCTTGCCGAATGGAGAAAATGCGTTCGCCATTGGCTAAAATCAGGCCAGGGCTGTTTTCAATGTCACCGCTCTGCCGCACAGGGGCATCCAGCCCCAAGCTGACACAATCGGTTTTGGACAGCTCTACCTGACAGGCACTGCGCTCCGGCCCTAAGACCGCTACATTTTCTATCCGTCCCTTGGGACCCATGAGACTTACGCGTTCCTTGGCTGCAAACTGCCCGGGCTGGGACAGGGGGCGCAGGGGGGTCAGAGGATGGCCAAAGAGGGCCTGTGCCGCCTCCTTTGTCAGGTGTACATGGCGACCCGAGGCTTCCAATTCAATAAACAGCCGCTTAGTGACTTCCTCAATCAATCGATTCATGTTTTTTCTCCTCCAAACAAAGCAGCCAGCACAGGGAAGACAGGCGGTTCAGGGCACGGTGGATGTCCGTGCGGGTGGGGAAGGCGTGGTAGCTTAACAATTCGGTTTCCCGTATGCCTGCCCGCAGACGGTTGAGCTGCAAGAGCACCAAGGAATCCTTGTGGGAAGGAACGAAAAAGCCGATGCCGTAGTATTTCATAGGCTGATGGCTTCGCTCTCGAATTTCCGCTTCATCCATGCCCATCAGATGCAGCTCCGGAACAGGCTCCTCCAGTACATCTGCCCGCATGAGGCTGCGCATGAGAAGCAGCATTTCCTGTAAGACGGCAACGGGGGCGTTAGGGGTCTTTTGACACAGCAGAAGCTCTGCTTCCAAACTGTCCAGCTTTCCCCGAAAGACAATGCGGGGATGGGTCTTGCGCACCAGCTCCCGCTTGTTCAGATGGGTCAGATGCTCCGGCTTGCCCATTATTTTTCTGCCATATCCCGTCCGTGAGGCAGGATGATCTCCACTTCACTGTGGGGGCGGGGAATCACATGCACGGAAATCAGCTCGCCCACCTTTTCTGCGGCGGCGGCCCCTGCCTCCGTGGCGGACTTTACGGCACCTACATCGCCCCGTACCATGACGGTGACCAGACCGCCGCCGGTCTGTTCCTTGCCTACCAGCTGTACATTGGCGGACTTGACCATGGCATCGGCGGCTTCAATGGCACCGACCAGTCCTCGGGTTTCTACCATTCCCAGTGCGTTGGTGTTTGCAATCATTGTTCATACCTCCGTATTTTTTTCATAATTTCCTGCGTGAGCAGTTCGATCAAATCTGATTCCACAGGTGCTTGGGCTTCACCCCATGCCACGCGGCGCAGATTGATCAGATCCAAGGGGCTGATGTTGTTGGAGCTGGAGCTGCCGCCTACCGCGCCGCAGCCCAGAGTAAGAGCGGGGAAGAGTCTGGTGCTGGCCCCGATGCCTCCCAAGGAGGAGGGGGTGTTGACCAAGAAACGGGACACGGGAACTTCCAAAGCGAAGCGGCGAATCACTGCTTCGTCCGTGGCGTGGATGGCGAAGGTGTGTCCCGCACCCTCGCCCAGCAGAACCTCTACCGCCCGTTTCAGGATGGTGTCCTCGTTTCGTTCCACAAAAAGTGCCAAAATGGGACAGAGCTTTTCTCTGGAATAGGGACGGGTGGGTCCTGCCTCCGTTTCGTGGGCTATGAGCACACTGGTGTCCTGCGGCACGGTAACCCCTGCCATTTTTGCAACTTCAAAGGCAGTCTTACCCACGACCTTGGGATTCATGGTACCGTTGGGGCGCAGAAGCAGCTTCGCAAGTCTGCCAGCTTCCTCCGTGGAGAGGAAATAGGCTTTCTGCCGCTTGAATTCCTCCTTGACCCGCTGGGCACAGCAATCCTCCAAAATGACACTTTGCTCGGAAGCGCAGATGGTGCCGTTGTCAAAGGTTTTGGAGCGGATAATATCCGCCACGGCCTTGGGAATGTCGGCGGATTTGTGGATATAGGCAGGGCCGTTGCCTGCGCCTACGCCGATGGCGGGCTTGCCCGAGGAATAGGCGGCTTTGACCATGGCACCGCCGCCGGTGGCTAAAATCAGGCGGGTGTGCTGGTGGTGCATCAGCTCCTGCACTGCCTCCATGGTGGGGGTGGGCAGACAGCCGATGGCTCCACGGGGACAGCCTGCCTTGTATGCCGCCTCTGCCACCACTTCTGCCGCTCGCAGAGTGCATTTCAGAGCCCCGGGATGGGGAGAAATGACGATGGGGGAGCCAGCTTTTAGGGCAATCATGGCCTTGTAAATCACGGTGGAGGTGGGATTGGTGGAGGGCACAATGCCCGCAATCACACCCACGGGAACACCGATTTCCCAAAGACCCTGTTCTTGCTTCAAAATGCCAACGGTTTTCATGTCCCGAATGGCCTCGTAAACCCGCCCTGCGGCAAAGCGGTTCTTCTCCGCCTTGTCCTTGGCATTGCCGAAGCCGGTTTCCTCGCAGGCCAGACGGCCCAGCTCTTCCGCATGGCGCATACCTGCCTCGCTGATGGCCTTGGTGATGGCATCCAAACGCTCCTGGGGCAGACGGCGTAGCTCGTGGAAGGCCTGTTCTGCCTGTTCAATGAGCTGTCGTGTCTCTTGTCGGGAGCGTAAGTCCTTGTCAAATTCCATAGCTTCCTCCTTTTGGCTCTTGTGCCACGGCACTGACTGCGGCGGCAAAGGCATCACAGGCGGCACGGCAGGCAGATTGGGTGCCTGTCAGCAGTGCGCCGCCGAAATTGGTTTCCGATGGGGGTGCGAAAAATTCCGTCAGCTCCACATCTGAGGCTTTTAACGCCGCATCAATGCCTACAATGGCCTCTACCGGCGGGGCAATGAGATAGGCAATGGCCTGTCCCATGGGAACCTTGGCGGTTTTGGCTAAATAGCTTCCTGTGCGGGAAACGCAGTGGGCCAAATAGACCACACCGTTTTCCAGCTTGCGGAAGGAAACCTGTTGCAGGGCAGACAGGGCCGCTTGCAGGCCACTGGAAACCTCCGAGGGATTCTGCCCGCCCAAAATGCCGATGACCTCTCCTGCAAGGGGAGTGGAGGCGTTGGCGGCACCTGCATAGAGACTTTTTCCGTAGACGACCTCCACATTGGCGGCCTTGGTTGCCTCGTCTAAGGCGATATAGGTGGCATCGTCACTGTCGGCGGAAATCAAGCCGATGCAACGATGGGGCTTTTTCAGCTTCAATGCCCGACACAGGGCAGGGGAGGCATTGGCAATGAGCTGTACCGCCAGTACCTCTACGGGAATGGCTTCACCCTTCATGTTCCCGCCTCCTGTTTCAGGTCAATGCCCGAGGCCTTTTGCCGCAGCATTTTCTCCATGAGAGAGGCAATGTGTGCCCCTGCTTCCACGGCGGGAATGCCCTGACGGTGAATATTGGACACCACCGTGCGGCGGGATTCGGGCACGCCCAAGCGGGGCTTGTAGGTGATATAGGCAGACATGGACTCACTGCTGACCAGACCCGGGCGTTCACCTACTAAGATGCACAGTAGCTCGCAGTCTGTCAGCTCGCCAATGTGATCTCCTGCGCCGACCCGACAATAGCGGACAAAGGGAATTTTGTCAATGGAAATGCCGTAGCCCTGCAAGCCCTGTCGAATGGCGGCGGCGCAGTCCATGGCATTGGCGGTGATGGCGGCAGAGGACAGGCCGTCCCCGATGACCAGCATGACACGCTGATGCTTCCATGTTTCTGCAATGACCTTTTGGTTGATTTCGTCGAAACGCCGTCCCAAATCGGGGCGTGTCAGGTATTCGTCCTTGTCCTTGCAACGGGTTTGCAGAGGAACTAAGCCGTGACTTTTGGCGAAATCCTCGGCAATGGGGGTAAACACGCTGTCTTGCGCCGCCGCATGATCGGCGCGGAAGCGCAGAAAACTATCCGTTTTATAGCGGGGGCCTGCACGCCCAAGTCCCAGACGGGCGGGGGTCTTTGCCTTTAACTCCAAAAATGCCTTGGCATTACAGGGGTTTTCCACAAAATACTCACGCCGCAAATCCTTAGTGCCCATATCCGCCAAGTTGCTCATTTCTACAGGACGGGTGGGACGGTAATCTCCTGCCTTGACAGGCGGTTCGGCTTGCATCTGCTCCAGCATTTGGGCGACCAGTGCTTTTAATTCTTCCTTATTCATGGGATACCTCCTGTTACAGCAGAGATGAGCCGTCGCCCGCTTTGGCTGTCAGCTTTCCGTTTTCCACAAAGCCCATCTTTTCCAGCCATTTCTGGAAGGGGGCAATGGCTGTCAGGCCGAACAGCTCCCGCAGAGCGGCGGTCTCCCGAAAGCCCGTGGTTTGGTAGTTGAGCATGACATCGTCGCCGTGGGGAATACCCATGAAATAGTTGCAGCCGGCGGCGGTCAGCAGGGTGGCTAAGTTTTCGATGTCGTTTTGGTCAGCCTTCATGTGATTGGTGTAACAGGCATCACAGCCCATGGGCACACCGGAGAGCTTGCCCATGAAATGATCCTCCAGGCCGGCTCTTGTTACCTGACGGGAATCGTAGAGATATTCAGGGCCGATAAAGCCCACCACCGTATTGACAAGGAAGGGCTGGAAATGTTTGGCAAAGCCGTAGCAGCGGGCCTCCATAGTCACCTGATCGGTGTCGTGATGGGCCTCGGAGGACAGCTCAGAGCCCTGACCCGTTTCAAAATACAGCACATTGGGGCCTTCGGCGGTGCCGTGGCTGAGGGCGAGGGCACGGGCTTCGGCAACGGTTTGGGCGTTGAAGCCAAAGGCCTCGTTGCCCTTCTGGGAGCCTGCGATGGATTGGAAAATCAAATCGGCAGGCGCACCTTTTTGGATGGCTTCCATTTGGGTCGTGATGTGCGCCAGTACACAGGTTTGGGTGGGGATGGCGTGGCGTTGCTTGATTTCCTCGAATTTCATCAAAATCTGCTTGCACCGCTCCACTGTATCGCCCGCAGGATTCAGACCGATGACCGCATCACCCGCACCAAGGGAAAGGCCCTCTAAGGTGGAGGCCAAAATGCCGTCGATATCGTCCGTGGGATGATTGGGCTGTAAGCGGCAAGACAGAGTTCCGGGCAGACCGATGGTGGTGTTACAGTGGGCAGTGACGGGAATTTTCTTGGCGGCATAGATCAAGTCCAAATTGCTCATCAGCTTGGCGACAGCGGCAACCATCTCCGAAGTCAGACCACGGGACAGACGATGAATATCGGCAGTGGTCGTGCGCTCCGATAAAATCCATTCCCGCAAATCCGACACCGTCCAGTTGCGGATTTTACCGTAGATGCTCTCGTTCACATCGTCCTGAATGATGCGGGTGACTTCGTCCTGCTCGTAGGGCACGGCGGGATTTTCCCGCAGGTCGGAGAGCAAAAGCTGGGACAGCACTGCTTTGGCGGCGACTCGTTCCTCGGCATTTTGTGCCGCAAGCCCCGCCAGCTTGTCGCCGGATTTTTCCTCGTTGGCTTTGGCCAAAACTTCCTTTACAGAGGAAAATGTGTAGGTTTTTCCGAATAATATGGTTTTTAATGTCATATCACCACTCCTTGCATTACAAGATTAGGGTTTTTATAATTACGGGCAACACCTGTCCTCCTGCGATGGGGGCGGCGATGTCCAAATAGCTGTGCTCCGGCAGATGCAGACCGTCCAAACACAGCAGAGGTTTTTGGGGCAGTTGGAGCTGCAATGCCTGTCCCAGAGCTTTTCCCATGTCCCGTTGAAGGCACAGCAGCACCATAGGCCGATGAGAAAGGGCTGCGGCGAGACTGTCGGCGAGTTTACATAATTCTGAGAAGGCGGGATTTTCCATTCCCCTTAGCGCCAATACACAGGGCTCGCCGGGTTCCACCAGCTCCGCCATTTTCTGCTGAATCAGAGGACAAAGCCGTTCCTTTGGCAAGGCTTCTTCCTCCACTGTCAGGGTAGCAACAGGGAGATTTTTCAGGGGAAAGGACATGTTTCGGTAAAAAATCGTACTGCCTGACAGCTCCGTGCTGTGCATTCCTGCGCCTAAGACGGTGGCGCGGATGGTTTCTGCGGCGGGGATGGTGTTTTTCAGGCGGGAATGGAAAATGGCCTTGCCCAAAAATACGCCCAAATCTCCGTAGGCGAAGGGGTCTCTTGCCGTGTCGTCGATCAAATCCGCCACGCCGCCGGAGAAGGATAGCAGGGGAGCAGGTTTACATAATTTGTCTGTAATGAAATGGGAGAGATATTGTTCGGAGCGAAGTCCCAGAGCTTCCTCCAAAATGCCGACCAAAAATTCCGCAACCTTGCGAGGGTCAGCACTCTTGTCGAAAAAGGGCTGTAACACAGGGGAGAGGTAGGTGCATCGACCTTTTTCAAATTTCATCAGCCGTCCACCTACATTCAGACAGCCTGTGTCCTTTAGCTCCCCATTTTCAAACAGGGCAAAATTGGTGGTGCCGCCGCCGATATCCAAATTCAAAACGGCGCAGTTGTGGCGACGGGAATAGTCGGCGGCACCTGCGCCCTTGCCCGCCAAGGCACTTTCTAAGGCGGGGCCTGCCGTCGCCACCACAAACTCTCCCGCCAGACCTGACAGAGCGTGCAACACCTCTTTTGCATTCTCCTTGCGGGCGGTTTCACCTGTGATAATGACAGCCCCCGTGTCAACACGGGAGATGCCTGCGGCGGCAAATTCTTCCTTGACCATGCGCCCCAGAGTAGCAGCGTCGATTTCCGTTTCCGACAAAAGGGGTGTAAAGTGAACAGGACTTCGATAGAGGATTTTCCGCGCTGTAATGGAAAACTGCGGTACGGAGAAGGCGTTAGCTTGATTTTCTACTGACAATCGGGAAAAGACGAGCTGGCTGGTGGTGGTTCCCACATCAATGCCCACGGAAAGCAGGGCTTCTGTCATAGGCAAGCCCTCAGTAGGTTTACATAATCCTGGTGTGCCGTGGGACGGGGATTGCTTTGGGTACAGGGGTCTGCTACTGCCGCCTCTGCAAGGGCATCTATTTGGGACAGAACGCTTTCCCGCTTCAGCCCCGCTTCCGTCAAGGTGGACGGGAGCTGCAATCGCTGTCGCAGACGGCGCAGAGTGAAGGGGAGATTGTTGCACAGCAGGGAATAGGGGGCGAAGTCCCGATTCCATGCAATCACATGGGGGAGCAGAATGCCGTTGAGCCGCCCGTGGGGGAGGTGGAAGGCCCCGCCCAAGGCATGGGACAGGGCATGACAGGCACCCAAGCCCGCATTGTCAAAGGCCATGCCCGCCATGGTGGCGGCGCAGTGGATGGCACTGCGCACCGAGCTGTCCCCTCCGTAGGAGCGTGGCAGCAGCTCGACAGCGGTGCGGAAGGCAGTGACAGCCAAAGCGTTACTAAAGGGAGTTGCTTTCTTTGCGGCCAGGGCTTCTACGCAATGGGACAGTACATCCATTCCCGCCTCGGCAACAAGGGCAGGGGGTAGCTTTTCTAAAAGGCTGTCGTCCAAAATGGCGAAGTGGGGCCGCAGAGCGGGGTCCACCAAGGGATGCTTCGTACCGTCGTGGGTCAGGATTGCGAAGGAAGTTACCTCTGAGCCTGTTCCTGATGTGGTGGGAATGGCGGCAAATTGCGCTCTGCTTCCGCTGAGAGAGAGCATTCCCTTGGCGCAATCCATGGCACTGCCGCCGCCCAGTGCCAGAAGCAAATCGGGGGAGAATCGCTGCATCTGCTCTACACCCTCTGCCACCAATGTAAGGCTGGGGTCGGGCAGTACCTTGGAAAAAATCTGGACTTCTCCCGCGCAGAGAGCAGCAATGCGATCTGCCGTTCCATTTTTCGCAAAAAAGGGGTCAGTGACCAAAACAACCCGTTCCGCTTGCAGACTTCTCAGCACTTGCAGAGCATCTGACCCGCAGACCAGACGGGTGGTGCAGTGAAATTCGTTCATGTCATCGCCTCGTTTCTTAGGCTTATTCTTGCCCAAATGATAGAAAAAATATGAATACTTTCAAAAAACTTTTTCTTTTCCATTGACAGACGGAGGAAAATGTGAAACAATGGGAGAAAGGAAGGAGTGGCATTATGGAGAAGATTGTAGGAAATTGTCCCTTTTGCGGCAAGGAGCTGGAAATCCCCGCAGGATTAGAGGAGTTTTCCTGTTTATACTGCGGCAAGCGTTCCCGCACTGCTGTGCTGACAATGGAGCTTCCCCAAGCGGATGTGCAGACCTTGGGACGGGAATTGTTGCAGGCGGTGTTGCCTTATGGCGATTTGGAACGGAAGATCACGAAAAAGGACTATGAGCCTGCCTTTGCCCGCTATGAAAAAGAAAACGAGGAACGGCTGGTGCAGATGGATTTGGCACTCTGCAATGATCCCCGTGGTGTGGAGCTTGCGACAAAGGCATTCAGCGAGGCGTTTGTGCAGGCATTAAAAAAGAGTATGGAGCAGGACAAGCGTCGTGCCTCCGAATTTTTATTCCAAAGTAAACTGGTATTGGCACTGTTTCTCACGCCGCTTCTGCGGAAGCTCCATTTGCGCACGGCAGAGCCTCTGCGGGAGAGCATCCATGTCCGATGGATGCAGCAGTGGCCCAAGGAGATTTGGTCACCGGGGGATTATGAGGACATTATGAGCGGTTTCCGCAAGCGCAAGCTCTGTTTTATCACTACGGCTGTCTGCACCCACGAGGGAAAGGCAGACGACTGCGCCGAGCTGCAAGCCTTCCGTCAATTTCGGGATGGCTGGCTGACGGAGCAAGGTGGGGAGAGCCTGATTTCGCAGTATTACGATGTTGCCCCTTCCATTGTCACTGCCATTGACTACTGTGACGATACCGCTGCCCGTTATGGCGAAATTCGTTCTCGCTGGTTGGAGCCCTGTTATCGCGCTTTGCAGGAGGGGCGCAATGCCGACTGCCGCCGAACCTATGTGGAAATGGTGCAGACCTTGCAAGACAGATATTTTTCCCATGGAAAGCAATAAAAAAACCGAAGTCGGGACAATGCGTGTCATTGTTCCGACTTCGGACTTTTTGATTATCTCAGCCATTTGTCGAAGGCCAGACGGTCGCCGCCGCCTTGGATGACGGTGCCGCAGCAGACAAAGCCGTTTTTCTCTAAAATATGGCGCATACGCTTGTTTTGCTCGTCTGTGTCGATGCGCAGATTGTAGACTCCGTGGGCTTTGCAGTAGTCCTCCACCAAACGGAAGGCACGGTCTGCCAAATTTTGCCCACGGAAGGCACTGCCAATGGCAATGCGATGCACCACGGCGTAGGGCTCGTCGTAACGCCAAGCTCCCTTGATGGCAGGGTAGGCAGGGTCGCCGTCAAAGCCGATATAGAGATAGCCTGCCACTTGTTCGTCGATTTTCAGGGCGAAGCCTTTTCCTTCGGCGATGTCTTTTCGCACATCCTCCGCGGCGGGATAGTTGTCTGGCCACTGCACAAAGCCCTGTTCCCGCTGAAAGTCCCGTGCATTCTCTAAAATTGCAATGTAAAGGGAAAGTTCCGTTTCCCGTGCCGCTTCTAAAATCATATCCTTTGACCTTTCTTTAAAAAAATGTACGAATGGCAAACCAAATGGGCGGGAGCAGCAAGGCAGGGAGCATATTGCCCACACGAATTCGTTCCTTTCCCAGTCCCAAGACATTCAGACCCGTCGCCATGAGCATCACCCCGCCCACGGCACTCATTTCCGTAATGCTTTGTGCGCTGAGCAATGGCTCAATCAGACCTGCCAGCAGGGTGAGTAAGCCCTGATAGACGAGGATCGTCAGCGCAGAAAAGAGTACGCCCAGACCCATGGTGGCACCGAAGGTAATGGCCATAATGCCGTCCAAAGCGGATTTGGCAAAAATCGTGCTGTTATCTCCTCGAAGACCTGCATCGAAGCTGCCCATAATGGACATGGAGCCCACGCAAAACAGCAGGCTTGCCGTAACAAAGCCCTCGGTGAAGCGGCTATTGTTTCCCTTGGACGCCCGCTTTTTGAGCCATTCTCCCGCACTGTCCAGACGGCTTTCGATTTTTAGCAGCTCGCCCAATAAGGTGCCTGCCACAAGGCAGAGAATGACAATGAGAATATTGGAGGTGGCGATGGCACCTGTGATGCCGATGGCCACGGTACACAGGCCAAGTGCGGCTACGATGGTTTGAGTGTGCGTTTCTTTCAGACAGCCCTTTAGCAACATTCCCAACAGACCACCCAAAAGAACGACGATGGTATTCACAAAAACAGCAAGCATATGGATTCCTCCTACAATATAATTAAGGTTTTAGGCACGGCAGCCAGCCGTGTCTATTTCCATCTCCTTGTATTTATCGGGGCTTGCTGCTGTAGCCGGAGACATAATATTCCTCGTAGATCAGACGGTAGAGAGTATCGGCGGTGTAATCCCAATCGAAGACAATATAGTAGCTGTCCGGAAGGCCGAAGCTGCCGGCCCAAAATTCGATCAAATCCACCAAGCCGTACTGCTCCAGTGTGTAGCCCCCCTGCACAGCCTCTAAGAGCAGACTCAGAAGAGTATAGCTGTCAAGGGAGGTGGTACACATATCCATTCCGCTGCGTACCAAATCGGGATATTGTTCTAAGGGGAGCTGCAGAGCCTTTTGGTACAGGGCATTCAGCACCTCACGCTGGCGTTCCATGCGCCGCACTTCGGTGTCGGTTTCCCGCAGACGCATATAGTATGTAGCTTTCGCACCGTCTAAGTGACAGGGGCCTACATTCAAGCCCTCGAATTTGCACTGGGTCATATAGTCCCATTCGGCGTAACCCATGTTGACAGTGACGCCGCCGACAAGATCAATGACCTCCTCTACTTCGTCCAATTCCAGACTGATATAATCCGTTATATTCAAGCTCAGATTGTAGTTGACGGTTCCTACGGCCATAGAAGCACCGCCGTATCTGTAGGCGTAGGTCAGCTTGGTGTAACTGCCCCACTGGGGAATGCACGCATAGGAATCCCGAGGGATGGAGATCATTTTTACCTTTTTGTGCAGGCTGTCTAAAGAGATCAGCAGAATGCTGTCGGAGGCACCGACCTCGTCCAGGCCAAAGAGCAGGTAATTGCGTATTTGATCAGCTCCGGGTAGCAGCACGCTGTAGTAAACAGGGTCATAACGATCCATATAGGCCAAGGCTTCTTTCGGAGCATCCTCATTCACCAGATGTTCCATTTCCAAAATTTGCAGTTGCTTCTGCACTTCCTCCTGCGGCAGGGTGCTTTCCGGCGGTTCGGGAGTCAGATCGATCTCACCGCCTGACTGGGATGTTGCAATATGCAGATCCTCTTGTACAAATCCTGTGTCTTGTTCCAAAGTGAAGAATAGGTAATAGTAGAGAATGAGAAAACTACAGGATAACAGCAGAAAGAGAAGGGAAAGGATACAGGCTGAAACGGAAAGCCCCTTGCGCTCGCCTTTGCGGGAAAAGCCAATGATTGACAGAACCAGCCCGCACAGAGCCAAAGCAAGCGCTCCCCAAGAACCGTCAATGACAAGCCGGATATCCTGCGCCGAGGGGACACTCTTGAAATAATTCAGCAAAAGATTTCCCCAAACTCCCAAAAACAGTATGCAAGACAGCAGCGCAGCAACGATCGCCCAACGCCCAAAAGCATTTGGTTTTTTATTCATGCAGTCATCTCCTTTGGCTTCATCATACCACAGACGGAGGAAAAATGCAAGGGTTAGAGAATTACTGCTTGTGTGCAGCGACACGGTGTGGTATAATGGCCGAAAAAGGAGGCTGCCGCAATGGAAATAAAATTAGAGTTTGTGCTGCGGGAAATCGCAGGGGATTTGCTCTTGGTGCCTGCCGGCAAGACGGCACTGGATTTCAACGGAATGATCACCCTTAATGAAATGGGGGGCGAAATTTGGAAGCTGCTGCCCCAAGTGGCTGATGAGGAGGAGCTGATTTCCCGTCTGTTAGAGGAGTATGAGGTGCAGGAGGATGTGCTTCGCAGAGATGTGGAGGCCTTCCTTGGGGAGCTTCGGGGTCTAAAAATCCTGTAAATTCTGCATAATTCTCAAAAATATTCCCGTATTTTTGCAAATTTAATGAAAATTGACACTTGCACAGTGAAGCAAAATCGTATATAATATACACGCAAATTTTTTGTGCGCTCTGCGCATCATATTATGGAGGAAAAACTATGTCTATCAAAGTTGGTATCAATGGCTTTGGTCGTATCGGCCGTATGGTCTTCCGCGCCAGCGTCAACTTCCCCGAAATCGAAATCGTCGGCATCAACGATCTGTGCCCCGCCGATTATCTGGCTTACATGCTCAAGTATGACACCATGCATGGTCAGTTTGCAGGCACCATCGATTACACCGACCATTCCATCATTGTCAACGGCAAGGAAATCCCTGTCTACGCCGAGCGCAATCCCGCTGACCTGCCCTGGGGCAAGTTGGAGGCCGAATATGTTGTCGAGTCCACCGGTCTGTTCCTGACGCAGGAGAAGGCTCAGGCTCACATCGACGCCGGTGCCAAGAAGGTCGTTATGTCCGCTCCTTCCAAGGACTCTACTCCCATGTTCGTTGTTGGCGTCAACACCGACAAGTACACCAAGGACATGATCTTCGTTTCCAACGCTTCCTGCACCACCAACTGCCTGGCTCCCATCGCCAAGGTTCTGCACGACAACTTCGGCATCACCGATGGCCTGATGACCACCGTGCACTCCGCTACCGCTACCCAGAAGACCGTTGACGGTCCCTCTGCTAAGGATTGGCGCGGCGGCCGTGCTGCAGCTGGCAACATCATCCCCTCTTCCACCGGCGCTGCAAAGGCTGTCGGCAAGGTCATCCCCGAGCTCAACGGCAAGCTCACCGGTATGTCCATGCGCGTTCCCACTCTGGACGTCTCTGTCGTTGACCTGACCGTCAACCTGGCCAAGCACGCAAAGTACGAGGAAATCTGCGCTGCCATGAAGGAAGCCAGCGAGGGCGAACTGAAGGGCGTTCTCGGTTACACCGACGAGGCTGTTGTCTCCTCCGACTTCCTGGGTG
>JAZOAV010000054.1:0-4516 GCA_045595645.1 Faecousia sp. | reverse complement strand
TTATACTTATTTCTAATAAAACGGATTAACCGTTTTATTATGCCGCTGGTAAGCGGCATGGCGGCAAAGCCGCCAAGAAATGCCGTGTAATACTGTTCTTGCCGCCATAGGCGGTGCAGGATATTCATCCTGCAATAAAATGGTTTTCAAACCATTTTATCAAGAAACAGTATTATTCGCCTACATCGTAGAGGCAGACATACCAATCTTCTCCGATAGTGCCTGCAATCATAAAGGTATTGTCATCAAACCAACCGTGCATTTGCTCCCTTAATCCGGATTTTCTTTCAAGGGAAACCAACTTACCCGTTTCCATATCCGCAATGGCAAGCACGCCACTGTTATAGAAGTCGGAAGTACTGTGTAATGTGGCGCAGATTTTTGTCAATGCCTGATTTGGCTGTGCAGAGGGGAGATTGCAGAACAGTTCTGCGCCTTCTTCCAAAAGGATTTCCTCCCCGGTGGGCAGAAGGAGCAGGCGGATATGATCCCCCTCCTGAACAGAAGCAATGCGACTACCCGGCAAGTAATTACACTGCTTTCCGCCAAACAGCGGCAGGATCTCACCCTTTTCATTCAGTTCTGATAACATACCGTCCCGATAGCGATACACCTTGCCATCGCACATAAACCACTCTGCGATGGCGGCATCCTCCACAAATCGCACTTCACCCGTTTCTCTCATGGCACAGTAGATTTTCCCGCTTCCGTCATGCAGTTCCGCTTCAATCAACACAAGGGAACCGCCCCGATTGGCATAAGCATGAGCCTCTACCGCTCCTTCGGGCAGTGCAAAGTCTACGTTAACCATTGGGTCTTCTATCTCCCATGTTTCCAAATTAACAAAAAGCTGAGAGTAAACGCCGCCGACCTTCTTACGCAGAACATATGTATCGTCTTTCAACAGAGGGAAAATATGCTCGCCCATCACTACGGTTTGCATATCGCCCTCATAGATCTGCATGTCCAGTGTATAGGTTTTGCCCTCGTAGCAGAGCTCCTTGTGAATCCTACGGGTCGCATCTGCAATCTGTAACTCACCGTTTTCAGCGATGCTGTAAAATGCGGTCACGCCATCCTTTGTCACGGGAATCACACTACCGATACCCTCATGGGCATTCAACACTCCATCCAGCTTATAGTAGCGTGCGGTAATGGCTTCCAATCGGTTCTCCATCATTGTGCCGCCCGCATCGGGCAGGAACACATTCTCCACAGCCTCCACGGGATCGGAGAAAAACAGTTCTCTGATTTGCGGAAACGCCAACGCCGTTCCAATCAGGGCCATCGTACACACACAAATACAAGCGGCAACAGCTAAGCCTCTGAACAGGGGTCTTCTTGTTTGCAAAGCCTGTGCCTTTCTTACGGTGTCTTCACAAAAATCCTCACGAAAACGAAGATTCTGCATTAAGCTGTCATACTTCTTCATATTCATATCCTCCTAACAATTCCTTTAATCGTGCCTTTCCACGGTGCAGTCTTGAGCCAACAGTCGCCGTGGGAATGTTCAAGATGTTTCCGATCTCCTTCAGGGAATAGCCCTCGTAGTAGTGCAGATGCAAGGGAATGCGGAATTTTGCATCCAAGCACATCATACATTGCAGAAGCTCCGATTCTTCCTCCGGAAGATAGGACAGCTCCTGCGTAAGGTCACAGCGTTTACGGAACCAATGGGAGCGCAGAAAGTCCTTACATCGGTTGACAGCAGTTTTGTACAACCAGGATTTTCGTGCTTCCTCACTATCGAAGTGTGGCTGTTTTTGCCAGTAGCGGAGTAAAACGTCCTGTGTCACATCCTCCGCTTCTTCCCTGCTCCGTAGATACAGAAACGCAACTCTGAGAAGCATCGGGCTGTAGGTCTGCACAATCCATTCAAAGCTCTGTGTATGCAAACATTCACCTCCTGTGTGTTCCTTCCGAAAGATGTATCGCGCGATTGTCTTTCTGTCTATAAAACGAATGAAGCGAGGAAAATTTTCCCGCCTTCCAAAAAAATTTTAAGAAAACCACCTGCCGCAACAGGTGGTTTTGCATTACACTTCTTTATTTCTCCGCACTTGGATCATTTCGGCGGCGATGCTGATAGCGATTTCCGCGGGGGTTTGGGCGCCGATGGGCAGGCCGATGGGCCAATGGACAGCGGAAATGCGCTCTTCCGAAATACCGGCTTCCAACAGCCTTTCCTTCGTTTTTGCGATTTTACTGCGGGAACCGATACAGCCCACATAGCGAAGCTCCTTGGTCAAAATCTGCTCCAAAAGAGCAAAATCCGACTCGTGCCCCGGGGTCATAATCACAGCGTAGTCCTCGGGTTTTAGGGTAACTTTGTCGAAAATATGCTCGTAATCACCCAAAATGACCTGTTCTGCACAGGGGAATTGTTCCTTTTTGGCAACCTCCGCACGCTTATCAAAAACCGTGACACGAAAATCCACACTATCCAAAACGGGAACCAGCGCCTTGCCCACATGACCGCCGCCAAAAAGATACACCCGTCCGGCACGGTTTAAGGGCTCAGTGTAGCGGAGTATAGCTCCTTCTTCCAAAACAGGTCGATTGCCGCAAGCCTCATCCTTCTCATAAAGTACAGAGAAGCCGTGCAGTTGCTCTCCTTCGATTTCCAACCGCAGCCACGCCGCCTGCTCACCCGTCAAAGCGGTCTTAATTTCACGAAGGATGGGCAGTTGTTCGGGTTGCACAAGCTGATAATACAGGGTGACATTGCCGCCGCAAATCATCCCTATAGAGGCAACCTGTGCATTTGACAACGAGAATGCCCGCAAACGGGTCTCCCCACTGCGCAAAACCTCCATGGCCTCCTGCGTCGCTTCATACTCCACAGGGCCGCCGCCGACAGTACCGGCAGTATGCCCATCGGCAAATACAACCATCTTCGCACCCGCTCCTCTCGGCGACGAGCCGGAGGCGGCTAAAATGCTGCACAGAACAAGAGATTCCCCCCGCTCCAAGGCTTCCAGCATAGCATCTATCATGTGTTTCACAGACATTCCTCCCAAGCGTATGATACCAATTCTGATCCAAAATATAAATTCATCCGTAGGGGACGATGCCCCCATCATAATCGCCGCACCAAGATGCCTCCCTTTGAAGGGAGGTGGCGAAGCCGGAGGGTTGGTGCAGTCACTTTGATTTTGTCAACCCCCCGCCCCCCTACAAAAGGGGGCTTGGTGCAATACCATATCGATAGTGCGCACTACAATCAATATTACAAAAGCCCCCTGCATTGCAGGGGGCTAAAGCAGCAAGATATAGGAAGGATCAATAACCTCTTCTCTTGTTCTTCCGAGCAGCCTCGGACTTCTGCTTCCGCTTGAGACTGGGGCTGACATAATGCTCTCTCTTCTTGACTTCAGCGATAACGCCATCCTTCTGGCAGCTTCTCTTGAAGCGCTTCAGAGCACTCTCCAAAGACTCGTTCTCTTTGACACGGATTTCAGACATTGATTTCCCTCCCTCCGATGCAACCGGCTAAATCCAGGATGCTCTTTAAGAGCCATTCACATGACTAACGAGGGTATTATATTTGAAACCCGAGGGCTTGTCAACATTTTTTTGTACTTTCCCGCAAATTTCTTACTGCGGCTTGACAATGAGGTTCATGAGCTTGTTCTTGACAAAGATGACCTTGACGATCTGCATGCCTTCGAGGTTCTTCGCAATGCGCTCGCTGGCTTTGGCGGCCTCGAGAACGACATCCTGCTCGCTGTCCATGGGGACAACGACGGTGCCGCGGAGCTTGCCCTGAATCTGAACGGCGAGCTCTGCCGTTGCGGCGATGGTCTTGCTCTCGTCGTACTCGGGCCAGGGCTCGAGGCACACTTCGCCGCCGAAGCCGAGGATCTCCCACAGTTCTTCGCACATATGGGGCGCAAAGGGGCTGAGCATGGTGAGCAGCGCCTTCATATCGCCGCGGGAAGCGCCGTTGGCGTAGAAGTCGTTGACCAGAGCCATTAGAGCCGCGATGGCGGTGTTGAACTTCATTGCCTCAATGTCGTCGGAGACCTTCTTGATGGCCTTGTGAACGGCAGCCATGTTCGCCTCGGAATAGTCTTCGCCGACATGCTCCTGATCGAGGGCGAGGTTCCACACACGGTCGAGGAAGCGCTTGCAGCCCTTGACACTGCTGTCGTTCCACGGAGCCGCGGACGCATAGTCGCCCATGAAGAGGATGTAGACACGGAGAACGTCAGCGCCGTATTCGTTGACGACATCGTTCGGGTCAACAACGTTGCCCTTGGACTTGCTCATCTTGTCGCCGTCCGGACCGAGGATCAGACCCTGTGCGGTACGCTTTGCGTAGGGTTCATCCACCGGAACCGCGCCGATGTCGTAGAGGAAGCGGTGCCAGAAACGGGAGTAGATCATGTGACGGGTAACGTGTTCCATACCGCCGTTGTACCAGTCAACGGGGAGCCAGTACTTCAGCTTTTCCGGATCCGCGAACGCTTCTTCGTTGTGCGCGTCCGCGTAGCGGAGGAAGTACCAGGAGGAA
>JAZOAV010000053.1:0-6265 GCA_045595645.1 Faecousia sp. | reverse complement strand
GATGGCAAACAGTCTTTTTAACGGGCATAGAAGCCCAAGGAGACATAGGTAAGCCAGTTGCTCCTCTTATTGTAGCTTAGGCACAAAATGGAAGGAAGCCGGACTGGCTGCCCGGCTTCCTGTCCAAATATATTGTAATAGTAGCCATTTGCGAGTGTCTTTTTAAAGAAACTCAGTATAAGGAAGATGGTGCATACAGGTGTGGTGTCCGAACTGTGAGGTGGCAGACGGGGAGCTACAAATGAGAGTATGGGAAAATTTGTTGTAACAAAATGATTCCTTTTGTAGTATAATATATGAAACCACCATGAGAGGAGGGGGAACGCTTTGCCGGAGGAATTTTATAGGGAGTATTATCCTACCGTGTATGCCTATCTTTTGTCCCTGTGCGGCGATCCCTTCCTTGCGGAGGACATAGCCTCGGAGACCTTTATTCGGGCTTTGAAGCACATTAAAAGCTATGACCCGCGCTATGCCCCGACCACATGGCTGTGTACCATCGGCAGAAATCTTCTCTATACATATTATAAGAAGGCGAAAAAGCACCTGCCCTTGGAGGAGCATTTGCCCCTTGTGACTCCTTCACCCGAAAGCCTGTATTTGCGGAAGGAGCAGGGAGAACAGCTTCGGCAGGCGGCAAAAGCCTTGACTGATCTGCAACGGCAGGTCTTGTATATGCGCTTGGAGGGCTTGTCCTTCCGACAGATCGGAGAAGCCCTTGACCGTAGCGAAAACTGGGCAAGAGTCACCTTCTTCCGCGCCAAAAATCAAATCATCGCAGAAATGGAGGGAAAGCTATGAAGCACTGTGCCATCGTCCGTGACCTGCTTCCTTTATACATAGAAGAATTGACAAGTGAAGAAAGTGGAGAATTTGTGCGGGAGCACCTGAGCCAATGCGACAAATGCCGAGCGGAATACGAACGCATGACCGCCCCAACGCCCCCTCCGCCCGAGCCGTCCAAATGGGGAAGCTGGAAGGATGCCTGTCAAAAGGAGATCAAAAAGCAACGCCGCCGCACCATTTTGCTTGTGGTGCTGTGCATTGCCCTCCTTTGGTGGGGCATAGCCTATGTGGTGGATTATCGGTCACGGCACAGTACCATGATTACCACGCCCTTGACGCCCGAAGAAGTCCTGGCCCTCTGTCCTGAAGTCATTCCCACGAGGGAAGAACTGGACTTCCTGACTTGGGGCTCTGATCTGACTTTCCTGTCCGATACGGATCGGGTGATTCCGGAGGAGGAATTTGCACCCTATCGAGATAGGATCATGCCACCCGATGCACAAATTGGTAATATTTCGGATATCAAACAGGTGCTCTATATCGATTATTTCTATAAAAACCAACGATTTCTCCTGTCCTATTGTGATGAAGACGGAGACGGTGACTTCGATATTTTACGCAAATCTGTCGCCCCTCATCGTCTCAACGAACCGCCTATGCCGTTTTATTCTGCTGAATACAGCGCCAAAACCGTAACCACACAATATGAGAAGCACGAATAGTTTTGTAATAAACATTGATGTTTAGGAAAGAGGGCGATTCCAATGGTCATAGTTAAGCTTTTGCTGTCATATTACCATTCGCAATAAACGCGTAACGAATATTTACATGTTTTGTTTAAAGGGAGGTTCACATTATGAAACTTAGTTTAAAGAAGTGTAGACGCGCATTGTCAATGCTTATCATCGGTTCGATGATGCTTGGAGTCATCCCTGTACGGGCAGCCCAAGAAACCGTTGCAACGGACGAGATTGTTGATGCGGTTGAGTTCATTGCAGTAGACGAGTTGAAAGAAGTAAACATAGATTTCGATTTAAGCGACGAGTTTGCGTATGTGGATGAAGTGCTGAGCGTGTTTCAGCCGAATGATCCGGACGGCTTCTGCGTATACCCCAATCCGCAGGAGGTGGCAGCCCCGTATATCCCTGATGGTGCTTGGTGTACGGAGGTTTGTATCATTGGCTATGTGGTGAATATTGATTACCGAATCGGAAATGTGCGGTATATTGCCTCGTATTGCAATGACGGTACGGTCAGAATGACCTCCAGTGTATTGGCGGACGAAATTGCATATGTGTATGAAATTACCTCCGACAATCCTAAAATGGTCGAGCGAACAGATTGTGAGAAAAATACGATTGTATGGCAGAAAGAGGAAGAAGCCCGGTAGACCGCAAAATCCTTGCACTTGAACAACGCATAATAGCCCTGAAAGCCTTGGCTTGCAAGGGCTTTCGCGTTGTTCAGTACACATTATATTAAAATGATGCCGAAGCGTGTCAAGGATGCACCCCAAGGGCATTTCCTTACTTTGCTCAGGGCATCGCGCACTACGGAAATTATGAAGCGTTAAAGGGGGCGACAGATATGTACCCTAAATCTCGGGATGAATGGAAGGATGTGTTGTGGGAGGAAATGCAGGCACAAGAACGCCGCAAAATCAGGAATTGGGTTGTCTTAATCTCTCTTGTGGCTCTGCTATTGGCGGGTTATGCCCTTTGCAAAGGAATTTCCACTGACTACGATTTGATGATGCTCCCATCTTCGCGGGAACAGATCACATATTTGGAAGTCAGCGAGGACAGCTTTGAAGGTGCAGACTTTGAAATCCGTTTTGTCGTCTATGATGCGGAACTGGATTGGATTCAGATTTGCCTCTCGGCTCCCAAAGGAACGGACATGAATCGGTTGCCAATCGTCCTCGACTACTATTTGGATGGCGAAGCTGTGGAGCACAGTTTTTCGACGGGGTCGGACACTTGGCTTAAAAGCTTTGAGCACATTGTGATAAAAGATGTGGGCGAGTTCTCCGAGTTGCGGCTGGTCTGGCGCGGACAAAGCATTGTCATACGCAAGTAATACAGATTGATTTTCCACTTGACTCTTGTAGGGAACGGCCTGTGTGCCGTTCCCCTTTCAGTCTGTCAAAAAACTATAGGTTTCAGAAGCACCCAAGGCCCCCTTGTGTAACGGCCCAGGCCGGTCTCTCTTGCCCTTTCGGGCAATTCACCTTCAGGGGGCTGTCATTTTGTGCCATGAGGCACAAAATGACTGGGGGATTGTTGCATGAAAAGTTTGTGTTTTCCCTAAAAAACAAACAAATACGAAACCTTTCAGACAATCCCTCCGCCTCGCCTTCCGGCGAGCCACCTCCCTTTACACAAGGGAGGCTTTGGTGCAAAGCTCGTTTCGGGCTTTTTTGACAAGCTCAACAGAGGGGAACGGCCTGTGTGCCGTTCCAAAGAAAACGACAAAAGGGAACGACACGCGGTCGTTCCCTACAAAAAGAACGGTGTTGCGACAAAACTCGTAGGGGTCGATGCCCACATCGACCCGAGGCACCGATTATTAGGCATATAACGCCGTAGGGACGCCTCTCTCGAGGCGTCCCTACGATGCGTTACGATTGTGCGGTGCATCATCGTCCCGAACCGCAAAGTGGCAGACTCGTAGCGCGCGGCTTCCCAGACGCGCCTTTACGCACAACCGACAGGATGCTAATTTGTGGATTCCTCCATGCGGTCAGTTCTCGCTATTTTTGCCAAGGCTTCTTTACAAATGGTCGAAAATGTGCAATAATGAACATAGCGCATTTTTAGATTGTATACAAAGAAGCCGGAGGAATCCAATATGAAAAGAATTTTGATAGGTATCCTTGTTCTCTGCGTTGCACTGCTTGCGGTGGCGTGTAAGGATTTGGAGAAAGAACTTGCTGATCCTGTTGTGGTACCTGCGCAGATTGATCTGGATCTGACGGACGAACTTGCACAGCTACAGGCGGTCTTGGCGCAATTTGAGATCGACGGCAATGTGCGTTCGGTGGAAAATCCCCGGGAAGCTGGGGCACCCTACATCCCTGAAGGTGCGGAGTGTACACAGTTGACCATTCTGCTGAATTCTGTGACCATCGGTTATATGCTGGATGGCGTGCGCTACACTGTGGATTATATGGAGAACGGAGTCGTCACGATTGCCGCCGGTATCATCGTCAACGGCGAAGTCGTGGAGTATTTTATGACCGATTCCACCACCGATGAAGTGCAGAGACTTGAGAAATAACAAACGGATAAAAACTGCCGCCGGAAATTCCGACGGCAGTTTGTTCATTATTCGGCAGCTTCAGCGACGAGGCGATAGGTCACGCCTGCTTCAATGTTGGTGCTGGAAACGCCGGTCATGGCGTATTCCTCACCAATGTAGAAGGCCCAGTAGTATTTGTCTTCCTCGTAACGGTGATATTCGCCGTTGACGGTGAGGATCATCAGACCGTACTGGCTGTCCTCGCCGGACACAATACCCAGATCCAACAAGGCGTCGCCCACGGTTTCCTTGTCGGTGCGCACGGTGCAACCTGTTTCCAGACCCTCCTTGCTGACGACGATCAAAGAAAACTCTTTTGCGCCTTCACCGACAGTCTCTCCGTCCCGGAAGGTAACGGGTTCGGTGGTCTTGGGTGCTTCGCTCTCCTTACAGCCTGTCATGCTCAGTGCTAACGCCGCAATCAGCACCACACACAGGAAGAAGGACAGCAGGGATTTTCTGCTGTTTTGCTTCATGGTGTATTCTCCTTTAAAATTGTATTCCCCACGGGTCGGAGCCGCGGCCCATAGCAGGGGTTTGCTGTTCGGGTCTTTCGACTTGACGCAGAGGCAGCCGGCCTTCTCGGATTGCTCCAATGGCCCATTTCCCGCTTGCGGCAGCGGGTCAGGCGGCCTCCTGATTGCGTTTCACGGCGACGGTCTCGTACAGGATTTGCACCTGTTTCCTCGCACAGCAACGGTATTATAGCACAGCGATTTGCCGAAATCAAGACAAAGCAGCAATTAATTCTCCTAATTTGGGCTCAAATTTTGCGCCGTACCAGTGATTTTCTTCCTCGGCGGTGGCACGGATGCAGGCAACGGTGTAGTCTGCGGCAATGCGGGCGGCATCCGAGGCGGATTTACCCAGTGTCATGGCACCTACACAGGCAGAGGCGTAGATGTCTCCTGTCCCGTGGCAGGAATTGGGCAAAAATTCATGCTCATAATAGGTTTCGTTTTCGCCTTCCCGTACCAGCACGCCCGTGAAGCCTGCACGATAGGACACACCTGTGAGAATGATGTTTTTGCAACCCATAGCCTGTAGTGCGTCCAACAGGGAATGGATGTAGGCTTCGTCATATTCTGTGCGGTATTCCATGCCTGTCAGGAAGCAGGCTTCCGTGATATTGGGCAGAATATAGTCAGCGGCTGCGCACAGACGACCCATGGCAGCGGCGTATTCCGCATCAAAGCCCGGATAGAGCTTGCCGCCGTCAGCCATCGCGGGATCCACGAAGGTGCGCCCACCGTCTTTCAGTGTGTTGGCGAACAGACTCTTGATCATATCGATTTGGCGGGTGCTGCCCAAATATCCGGTGTAAATGGCATCGAACTGTAGATTTTCCTTCACCCAATGGTCTTGAATTGCAGGAATGTCGTCGGTCAGGTCACGGAAGGTGTAGCCGGTAAAGCCCGCTGTGTGGGTAGACAGAACGGCGGAGGGAAGAATGGCGGTTTCCAAACCGCAGGCAGATAAAATGGGCAGTGCGACGGTCAGAGAGCACTGGCCAACACAGGAGATATCCTGAACGGTCAGGATTCTTTTGTAGGACATAAAAAACACTCCTTATTATATTTAGTGAATCGACTATATTATGAATCACGGCTCAGTAAATGTCAATGGTTTTTGGAAATTTTTTCAGATTAAAAATGTGGATAAACTTGTGCAGAAGTTGTGCAGAAAAAAGTTTGAAAAAATGCGAAAAAAGGGCTTGACAAACGGCAAAACATCTGATAGAATACGCAAGCACTTGAGGTGCGGGACACAAAAACTTAAAAAACTTTGAAAAAAGCGAAAAAAGTTCTTGACAAACCGCGATTCTTGTGATAATATTTAAAAGTCGCCGCACAGCGGAGAGAAATCGATGAAACGGTGAGCGACGGTGTACCTTGTAAATTAAACAACGAGAAACATGACAAACACCTTGGACAATTTTGATTGATGAAAAAACAAAGTTGTTCTTAAAATGTCAAAATATTTTGAGATGCAAAGAACAGCCAACGAAAATTCTTGAGTAAAGCTAAGAGCGAACTTGTGAATTGAGATTTTAATTCTGCGTAGAGCAGATTAAGATACCATATCATAGAGAGTTTGATCCTGGCTCAGGACGAACGCTGGCGGCGTGCCTAACACATGCAAGTCGAACGGACGAGGGGAGCTTGCTCCCTGAGTTAGT
>JAZOAV010000052.1:0-2167 GCA_045595645.1 Faecousia sp. | reverse complement strand
GCCGTCTGTTTAGAAGGTGCCATTATCGTATTGGCTTGCATCATTTTCTCTGTTTTTGCACAAGAACCGCCTTCTATCGGAGGCGGAGCTCCTGCCACAATGGTTTGGAACTACATTGGAGAACTGGTGTTCAACATGTTGGTCTTGGTAGGCACGGTCAAAATGTCGGACAGAGTTGTCAGAGAAATGATGGGTCTGTAATTGAGCCTTGATTTCGATGCTTTTTGGCAGTATAATACAACTCACAGGGAATCAGAAACTTCCTGATTTTTCGCTTGGAGGTATTGTCATGAGGCTTTCCGTTATTATCGTATCATCCTTGCTGTGGATATGGTTTTTAGGCTGTACTGTTTCATGGCGTTTTGGCAAAGTGGTTCTGGTAAACGGTGAAGGTGTAAAGAGCTTAGAATTTGCAGTTTTGGTGCTGTTTTCCATCGGCATGGTCTTATATATTCTGCTTGAGCCTGTTGGGAAATGGGTGCTTCTCTCTGAGCTTTCCTTATGGTTAGTAGTACAATTCTTCTGCCATGAGTACTTCACGATCTTTGGAGTAAGCGAAAGAAAGCTAACCGGTTACAATCAGTGCTTTGAGGGAACAGTCAAAGTATTTCCTGTGAGCGAAACACGACTCGTCCCGGATCTGTACCACATTGTGCTTCACTTATTGCTTGCTGCCGATTTGGGACTGCTGATTGCAGATATGATTTAAGGAGAACGAAGATGCAAAATTTTGGGATGTCGATGCTATGGTTTTGGGTATGCTATTTACTGGTCACGGTCGTAGGTATTCTCCATACGGTGTTTAATATCTATGTGCTGAGAATGAAGCCTATGGATGAACACGGTATGGGCGAAGGCTACGAAAAGACAAAACCGTGGCACCCTCTGTATAACATTATCCTGTTTTCTGTTTTCGGCTGGCTGTATATGAAAGGACTTGCTGTTCCCACTGTGGAAGAAGCTCTGATCACCGGAGCTTTGTGGGCGGGAATTTGTATCGTCTTTGATGTCTTTGGTTGGGTTTTAATCAAACATCCTTGGAGCCTATCATTCAAGGGCTTCTATGTAGACTATCAGCCTTGGATCACGATGATCTATCTTGCAATCTTTGCCGGGCCGCTCGTAGGATATTGGCTAACCGTATAACACGGAAAAACCACAAAAGAATACAAATCTATCTAAGAATCGTCACCAAAGAAAAGGGTGGCGATTCTTTTTGTTAAGGAGGAATTTATTTGGAAGTAAAAATCAATCGTGAGATTCGCAATTACAACGAAGCCATGTTTTTCGGACTGTCCATGCGACAGTTCTTTTTCGCCATTGCCGCTGTGGGAATTGCCGTTCTGCTGTACTTCCTGCTGAAGGACAGCTTCGGCGTGGAAACCGTCAGTTGGATGTGCATTTTGGGTGCAGCCCCTTTTGCGGTTATGGGCTTCGTCACTTACCACGGCATGACGGCGGAGCAGTTTATTTGGGCATGGTTTCGTTCCGAACTGCTGGAGCCGAAGGTGCTGTTTGTCAAGCACAACTCGCTCTATTATGAAATGCTGAAGGAGGCGAAAACAAAATGATCCGATCTATCAAAGCCATGCTCAAGCGTGGCAGGGAACGATACCGTGTTCCCCGATGTTTAAGGGATGTAATTCCCGTGCAGGCCATCTGGAAGGATGGCATTTTCCGTGTGGGAGGCAAGTATTCCATGACATTCTCCTTCACGGATATAAACTATCAAGCCGCAGGCAAAAAGGACAAAGAAATTATGTTCCTGAGCTATTCGGAACTGCTGAACAGCTTGGACAGCAATGCTGTGACCAAGGTGACGATCTTTAACCATTCTCTTCATCGAGTAGATTTTGAACGGGAATTCCTGATTGCAAACTACGAAGAGGAAATGAAGGAGTTCAGGGACGAAATGAACGATGTCCTGCGGGATAAGACCATCAATGCAAACCGAGTTCTCCGAGAACTTCTGATTACCGTTACGGTGGACAAGAAGGATATCGAGGAAGCAAGAGCATTTTTTCATCGTGTAGGTTCTGAACTGAAAACCCACTTTGCGGAATTGGGTTCCAAGTGTACCGCTTTGGATGCAGAAGCCCGTCTGCGGATTCTCCACAACTTCTACCGCAAGGGGGACGAAGAAGCCTTTGCTTTCGATATCAAGGAA
>JAZOAV010000051.1:0-18977 GCA_045595645.1 Faecousia sp. | reverse complement strand
GCTGCGGGGTACGCAGCGGCATTGTTAGCAATATTATTCTTCCTCGGCCTTCTTGGCTTCCTCGATGATCTTTGCCTGGTTGATCTGAGGAACTTCCTCGTAACGGACAAAGCTCAGAGTATAGCGGCCACGACCCTGGGTCATGGAGCGCAGGTCGATGGCATAGGTAACCATTTCGCCCATGGGAACTTCAGCTTCCACGATCTGCCAACCACGGTTGTCAGCATCGGGGTTCATGCCCATGACACGGCCACGGCGCTTGTTCAAGTCACCAATGATATCACCCATGTTTGCATCGGGCACATAGACCTTCAGCTCGCCGATGGGCTCGAGCAGGGTGGGAGCAGCAGTGGGCAGACCGTCCTTGTAGGCAATACCGGCAGCGGTCTGGAATGCCATATCGGAGGAGTCAACAGCGTGGTAGGAGCCGAAGAACAGGGTAGCTTTCAGGAACACCACGGGGTAGCCAGCCAGAACGCCCTTGCCGATGCAGTTGCGCAGACCCTTTTCGACAGAGGGGATGAAGTTCTTGGGCACGCAGCCACCAACGGTCTCGTCGGCGAAGATCATGTCCTCGGACTCGGTCTGAGGCTCGAAGCGGATGTGAACATCACCGAACTGGCCATGGCCACCGGACTGCTTCTTATGACGGCCGTGGATCTCGACCTTCTTCTTGATGGTCTCACGGTAAGCGATCTTGGCGGGGCGCAGCTCAGCCTCAACCTTATACTTGCTCAGCAGCTTGGCGATGATCACGCTCAGGTGAATGTCGCAAACGCCGCAGATAATCATTTCCTTGGTTTCGGGATCGTTGCCATAGGTGAAGGAAGCGTCTTCCTCGCTCAGTCTGACCAGACCGGCAGCGACCTTATCTTCCTGACCCTTGGTCTTGGCATAGATAGCCATACGATAGCAGGGCTCAGCATAGGCGAAAGGCTTGACAGTGGCAACCTTGCCGGCCAGACCCAGCGTATCGCCGGTGCGGACGGAAGCTAACTTGGTGAATACGCCGATATCGCCGCAGCAGACCTTGTTGGTCTTGTTGTTTTCCTTGCCCTTGGGGAAGAAGGTGTTGCCCAGCTTTTCGCTGTCGCCAGTACGGGCATTGACGACGGTCATGGTGTCCTCAATGTTGCCGGAGATCACCTTGAAGTAGGAGTTCTTGCCGTACTGGTCGGCCATGGTGTTGAACACGAAAGCCATGGGGCTGCCGTTGGCATCCAGAGCCATCTCGGATTCCTTGCCTTCCTCGTCAACAACGACAACAGGCTTGCCTTCTAGGGGGTTGGGAGCATACTTGACCAGATTCTTCATCAGCTGGGTGGTGCCCAGACCGGTCATGGCGCAGCCGCAGAACACGGGGGTAATAGCCCGCTGCTTAATGCCGTCCTTAATGCCCTTGAGCAGCTCTTCGGCAGTGAAGGGCTCTTCCATGAAGAACTTCTCCATGAGCTCTTCGTCGGTCTCAGCGACCTGCTCGTTCAGAGCCATCATGTACTCTTCGATCTTTTCCTCGGCCTCGGCGGGCAGAGCGACTTCCTTACCGGCTGCATCGTAAGCCTTCTTTTCCAGCAGGTCAACAACAACATTGCCCACAGGGAACACGAAGGGGATAGCGGAAGCACCGAAGGTCTCGTGAATGGCCTCGTAGGTGCCAAAGAAGTTGGCGTTCTCCTCGTCCAACTTGGAGACATAGAACATGGTGGGCAGACCTGCATCAGACAGAGCCTTCCAGCCCTTTTCGGTGCCGACAGCGATACCGGACTTAGCGGTCAGGCAGATAATGCCGGTGTCAGCCACACGCAGAGACTGCACGACTTCAGCAGCGAAGTCGAAGTAACCGGGGTTATCCAGCACATTGAGCTTGCAGCCGGAGAACTCGACAGGAATCACAGAGGTCTTAATGGAATACTGTCTCTTCTTCTCTTCTTCGTCAAAGTCGGAAACAGTGGTGCCGTCGGCACGCTTGCCGAGACGGGTGATAGCCTTCGTGGTGAAGAGCATGCTTTCGCACAGGGCGGACTTGCCGTCGCCGCCATGGCCGAGCAGAGCAATGTTGCGAATGTCATTGGCAGTGTACATAGTGTTGAAATCTCCTTTCTATGCAGTCGGGAAGTGACTGCGGGCGGCAAATCTCATTGCCACAATTAGTTCTATTATACACGATAATATGAAAGATTGCAATGATATTTCTTATTTTTTTAGGAAAAATTTTTATTTTTACAATTTCAAGAGGATATAGGAGGCAAAACATCCCACAAATCCCCACAAAAGCTGGAAGGAAGCGATGTGCAGAGGGGAGGCAACAGCCTTCCACGCTATGAGCAGGATGCAAACCACCAAGCCCATAACCCCCGCCACAAGTGCCAGAGTCAAAGCTGTGAGAGAGGCATTTTTCAGGGTACGCCCCGCAGCGGCGGTAACGGCAAGGGCCCCGAAGGTGTCCCGTGCAATCAGCGCGCCCTGTGCCATCGCTTCCTCGGCATTGGTCTCTGACAGGCGCAACCGCTCGATGTAATCGGGGAAGATGACGGTGTCAGTGGGCAGGGTGTATTTAGAGGCGATCAGCTCCGGCGTAATCAGGAAGTCCCGCGTTGCCAACACAACAGAAAAATTGCGGTTGGCTAAAATATCATGCAGCCCCGCCCGCGTGGAGGCACTGGCCTTATATTTGATAGCGAAGACACCTGCCAGCTCTCCGTTGACGGAGACATAGACCGCCTGCCGCACCCGTGCGCCCGCCGGCATATGCACGCCCATAGAGCGCATAAAGGACAATGTGCCCACCAAAACGATGTCGCCCTTGATTTCTGCGCCGATGCCGCCATGGTCATAGTAACGATATTCCGCAACATGGCTGCGCCAGCCGTACTGCTCCCGCAGGAGCTTTTCAAACAGCTCCACCAAGGGGCTGTCTGCCGTTTCCAGTGCCGCCAAAGCATAGGAAATAATTTGAGTCGCAGGATAGGAGCCGTAGATCTTCATACCGTTGGAGGCGATATGCGTACGGGGAAACAGGTCGCCGTCCCGCAGGATGATGGTATGCTTGCCGCCGAAAATCCGTGCACCGTGCCAGCCACACAACGCACCGCCGTAGCCCGACAGCCGTTTTGCCAGCACCGCAAAGGGACGGGCAAAAGCCGACACCCCGCCGCAGGGAATGGCACCCAGCAAAAGCAACAGCCACACACGAAGGAAGGCTTGCCCACTGTAGCGAGCCAGCAAATAGGACAAAAGCGGCAGCAAAGGCAGCAAAATCATGGAGTAAAGGCACAGCATATCCTGCGGAAGACTGCTGATTTTGAGATTCTTCCGAAAATCCTCCAAATCTCCCACATCCCGCCGCAGACTGTCCGTATTCTCCAAAAGCTGGGGACAATTACACACGCCCATGGGAGCTGTAAAGCTCTGCACCGTGCGTTCGGTGTAATAGTAGGCAGCAGCCTCGTTATGCAGACCGCCTTGCAGGAAAAAGAGCTGTATGATCACCAATGGCGCATAGCCTTCTTCACTGTACAGGAAGCTGCAGCACAGGCAGATCACGCTGCTTAGCAGTCCCAGCGTATATAAGCTCCCTCGCAGACGCACAATATCCTTAATGCCCTGCCACAGCACCTGATAGCTCAGCACCATCCCTGTCAGCAGCAAGCCGGTCGGCAGCCATTTGGGAATGGCAAAAGGCAAGAATTCCCAAGCTGCTGCGGTGTACAGCACAACAAACAGTGCCAGCAGCATATCCAGTCCCAAAAACAGACGGCGAATGTGATCCGCTGCCAGCCGATGCCGCAGTTTCTTCAAATCCGGTCCAACGGATTTGGGTTCCTCCTCCGAGGGCTCGCAAATTTTGATAGGTGCGGTTTTGGACCCGTGCATGGGGCTGACCTTGACCTCTTTGATGGAATTGACCACCTTCACCGGTGCATCCGTCTCATTGGGCATGACCTTGACCGGCTGAAAACGGATAGTGTCTCCTGTAAGCGGTGGTTTTTCCTCTGCCTTGTTCGGTGCATCGGCAGAAAATTCCCGCATAATATCTTCCAGGCGGTATCCTTCCTGCGTGGCCGAATCCATATGCAGTTGTTCGGACTCACGCTCCATAGCTTACCCTCTCTGACGCAGTGCCTCGTAGAGCAGAATTGCTGCTGCTGCCGAAGCATTCAAGGAAGAAATTCTTCCCTTCATGGGTATACTGACCTTGAAATCACAATTTTCCGCTACAATGCGGCTCATGCCTACGCCCTCGTTGCCAATCACAATGGCAGCAGGGCCGGTCAAATCCGTCTGATGCAGTGCCGAAGCACCCTCGGCGGCAGTGCCGTAGATCCAAATGCCCCGCTGCTTCAAGTCCCGCATGGTCGATGCCAAATTAGCCACCCGTGCCACGGGCATATACTCAATGGCACCGGCAGAAGCCTTGCTGACCACGGCGGTCAGACCTACACTGCGACGCTTGGGAATAATCACTCCATGAGCACCGGCACATTCGGCAGTACGCAGAATCGCACCCAAATTGTGGGGATCGGACAGCTCGTCACAGATCACCAGCAGAGGTGCCTCGCCCCGTTCTTCGGCGAGCGCCAGCATATCATCGATGGTGGCATATTCGTGGGCGGCAACAGAAGCAATCACGCCCTGATGCGCTCCCGTGGGGCTCATTTCGTTGAGCTTGCGGCGGTCGATACGAACCACAACCGCACCGGCTTCCTTGGCCTGCGCCGCCAAACGGCCTAAAGTCTTGTCCACATCTCCGTCAGCAAGGAAGAGCTTGTTAATGGTGCGCCCGCTTTTCAGAGCCTCGGTGACGGCGTTGCGCCCTTCGATCAAGCCCTCGGATTGGGCTTCGTCCCGTTCATAATTGGTCTCTTTTTTCATAGCTGTTCTCCCAATGAAAATCAATGTTTGTCTATTATATCAAATAAATTTGGATTAGACAATAGAAAACATGAATTTACAGAAAATTTACTCGACAAGAATTGCGTTCAATGAAGCGTTATGATATAATTTCGTATTAAGAGAATAAGGAGTGTGATGATATGGCAGATAACAGCCCTAATAATACCCCAAAAAAAGCACCGAAGCTTCCACTGATTTTGCTGATTTTAAGCTTTGCTCTCTTCACCCTGATCGGCAGTGAGCTTTCCGGCAGTCTTTTCGGTCCGAAGGAAAAGAAGGTCAGCTACAGCACCTTCCTCAATGCCGTTGCAGCAAAAGATGTTAAGGAGGTGGAGTTAGAGTACGAGCGCATCTCCTACACCCTAAAAAGCGATAACGATGCCAAAATCATCTATTACACCGTTCCTCTGCCCTATGTGGAGCTGACCAACCTCATTCCGGAGCTGCAAGCCAGCGGCGCGGATTTCGAGGGCAAGCTGACGGAAACGAATGTGCTTTACTATCTGTTCCAGTTTCTGTTCCCCTTCCTGATGCTGGGGCTCTTTTTCCTCATCATGCGAGCCGTGGCCAAGAAAAACGGCGACGGCGGCGGCTTCAACCCCTTCGGCTCCGTGGGCAAAAGCCGGGCCAAGGTCTATATGGAAAAAGAAACAGGCGTCACCTTCCAAGATGTGGCAGGACAGGACGAGGCCAAGGAATCTCTTGTAGAAATCATTGATTTCCTCCACAATCCCAAGAAATACACCGCCATCGGTGCCAAGCTGCCCAAGGGTGCTCTTTTGGTCGGCTCTCCCGGTACGGGCAAGACCCTGCTTGCCAAGGCTGTGGCAGGCGAAGCCCATGTTCCCTTCTTCTCCATTTCCGGCTCGGACTTTGTGGAGATGTTCGTAGGCGTAGGTGCCAGCCGTGTGCGGGATCTGTTCAAGGAAGCCTCCAAGGTAGCTCCGGCGATTATTTTTATTGATGAAATCGATGCCATCGGCCGCAGCCGTGACAGCCGCTTCGGTGGAAACGACGAGCGGGAGCAAACCCTGAACCAGCTTTTGGCAGAGATCGACGGCTTCGATTCCTCCAAGGGTGTGGTCATTTTGGCAGCTACCAACCGTCCCGAGGTGCTGGATAAGGCTCTGCTCCGTGCAGGTCGCTTTGACCGTCGGGTCGTGGTGGACCGTCCCAATTTGGAAGGCCGTTACCAAACCCTTTTGGTGCACACCCGCAACATTCGTCTGTCTGAGGATGTGGATCTGAAGAAGCTCGCCCAAGCCACGGCAGGTGCCGTAGGCGCGGATTTGGCGAATTTGGTCAACGAAGCCGCTCTGCGTGCTGTACGCAAGGGGCGTATGCTTGTCAATCAGGAAGACCTGATGGTGTCCTTTGAAACGGTCATTGCCGGTACAGAGAAAAAGGGCACTGTGCTGACGGACATCGAAAAGCGTATTGTCGCCTACCACGAGGTCGGTCACGCACTGGTGGCGGCACTGAGAAAGCACGCACAGCCCGTCTCCAAAATCACCATCGTTCCCCACACCTCGGGTGCACTGGGCTATACCCTGCAAATGCCGGAGGAAGAAAAATATCTGGAGTCCCGCGAGGAGCTGCTCGTTGAGCTGCAAACCCTTTTGGGCGGTCGTGCTGCCGAGCAGACCGTCTTCGGCATTCAGACCACCGGCGCAGCCAACGATATTGAGCGAGCCACAGGCTTAGCACGCCGCATGGTGACCCAGTGGGGCATGAGCGAAAAAATCGGCATTATGGCCCTGTCTACGGTGCAAAATGAATATTTGGACGGAAAGGGCTATATGGATTGTGCGGAAAGCACTGCCGCCGAAGCAGACAAGGAAGTGCGCAGTCTGCTCAACCAGTGCTACGAGGAGGCCAAAAAGCTGCTGACAGAAAAGCGTTCTCTGCTGGACGAAATCGCCCTCTATCTGTTGCAGAAGGAAACCATCACCGGCGATGAACTGATGCGCTATGTCAACGCCGAAGAAAAATCTATAAAGAAAGAAGAATAAACATGTTGGAATTTTTGAAAGAATTAAGCCTGAAACGGGTTTTGCCCGCCGTTTTAATCCTCATTGCCGGTGTGATCATCGTAAAGCTCCTGCTCAAGATTTTTGATAAGACCCTGAAGAAATCCAAGCTGAACAAAACCATGTTCCCCTTCCTGAAGGCCCTGATGCGTATTCTTCTCTACGCCCTTGTTCTGCTCATAGCAGCAGGCAGCTTGGGTGTTGATGTCACTTCCCTGGTAGCACTTCTGAGTGTGGTGTCTTTGGCAGTTTCTCTTGCCGTGCAGAACACCCTGTCCAATGTGGTCGGCAGCGTCAGTCTGCTGACCACCCAGCCCTTCCAGGTGGGTGACTATGTGGATATCGGCAGTGACAGCGGCACCGTCGAGGCAATCACCTTTACTTACACCAAGCTGATGACCGTCAACGGTCAAATCATCTACATCCCCAACAGCGACACGGCTGCCGCCCGTATCTGCAATTACACCGTGGCAGGCAAACGCCGCATCGCCCTGTGCTTCACCGCCTCCTATGAGGACGATATGGAAAAGGTAAAGGCCGCTATCCTCCGTGCCGCCGAATCCACTAAATATTTGGAAGGCACCAAGCCCGAGGTTTATGTTAACGCACACCTGGACAGTGCCATCGAATATCAACTCTTTGTGTGGACTGCCCCCGCAGACTTCTTCCCCACAAAGATGGCCCTGATGGAATCCGTCAAGCAGGAATTTGACCGTCAGAACATCTCCATCCCCTATCCCCAAGTGGATGTACATATGGCAAAATAAAAAAACGCCCGACAGGACATCTTCCTGTCGGGCAATTCTTTGCCAAAAAGAGAACCACATTATCCCTCTGCCGTCGAAACGAGCACTTCGCAGAAGCCAGCACGGGACGGGAAACCCGTCCCCTACAACAATATACGATAGCTACTACTATCTCATTGCGCATCTATCTGTCGGCTTTTTCTGACAAGGCAGTACTATACATTATAGAATTTCTTATACCACTGCGCAAAGCGGCGCAAACCTTCTCGCAGAGAAGTGGCGGGCTTAAATCCGAAATCCCGTTCCAGTGCAGAGGTATCGGCGTAGGTAATGGGGACATCGCCTGCCTGCATGGGCACCAGCTTTTTATGTGCCTCAAAATCATAATCCGCAGGCAAGACCTCTGCCCGAATCAGTTCCTCCTGCAAAATGGTCACAAAGTCCAGCAGGTTTTCGGGCCGATTGTTGCCGATGTTGTAAATGGCATAGGGCGGCAGAGGAAGACCATCCTCTCCGTCCTTCTTTTCGGGCGCATGCTGCATAATGCGCTTCACGCCCTCCACGATATCATCCACATAGGTAAAGTCCCGCTTGCAGTTGCCATAGTTGAAAATCTCAATGGTCTGCCCCTTGAGAAGTTTATTTGTAAAGCCAAAATATGCCATATCAGGTCTGCCCGCAGGGCCGTATACCGTAAAGAAACGCAATCCCGTAGAGGGAATATTGTAGAGCTTGGAATAGGCATGAGCCAACAGCTCATTGCTTTTCTTCGTTGCCGCATACAGGCTGACGGGGTTATCCACTTTGTCATCGGTGCTGTAGGGGATCTTCTTGTTCGTACCATAGACAGAGGAGGACGAAGCATAGACCAAATGTTCCACGGGATGCTCTGTCGTCATGGTTCCACGGCAAGCCTCCAAAATATTGTAGAACCCAATCAGGTTGCTCTCTATGTACACATCGGGATTCGTAATGGAATAGCGAACCCCCGCCTGCGCCGCCAAGTTGACAACAACCGAGAACTGCTGTGTTTGAAACAGCTCGTCGATCAGGGCACGGTCGGCAAGATTGCCCTTTACAAATTCCCATGTGCAATCCGGATGCTCTGCCGCAAGCTTTTCAATCTCTGCCAAACGATATTCCTTAATGGAAACATCGTAGTAGTCATTCATATTGTCAAGACCAACGATATGAATATCGGAAACCGTCCGCAAAAGCTCCATCACCAAATTAGAACCAACAAAACCGGCTGCACCGGTAATCAGTATTTTTTTGCCTTGAAGTTCAACATTGTAAGTCAACACAAACCATTTCCCCTTTTCTTTTGTGTGTACAGACTGTAATCAATTTTGTCTCTTTTTTCCGTTTACGGCATAGACTTATCCTGCCAGCAACTCGGCCTTGTACACACCGTCGGTATCGCCAAGCTGCCGCAGCAGTACTTCCACTCCCACGCTCAATCGGGTCGTATCGGCGGAAATCGCCACAGTTGCACGGCCGTCGGTAGGAACCGTTTGATGAATGGTCAGTATATTTGCGCCAAATTGGGCAAAAATGGATAGTAACACCGACAAAAGCCCCGGCTCATCCCGCAAAAGGAAACGGAAGGTGAGAATTCTCCCCGCCATCATATCCCGAAAGGGGAAAATCGCATCCCGATACTTATAAAAGGCACTGCGACTGATACCCAAATCTCTGGTTGCCTCTTGCACGGTAGCAGCCTGCCCTGTTTCCAAACGCTGCTTGGCCTGTGCCACCTTCCAGAAGATCTCCGGCAGAGCCTTGGCCTCAACAATAAAATACTTCGGCTTTTCCATGCGTTTTCCCTCCTTTCCTGCTTAAAAACACTATACCACAGGATTTCACAAAATTCAAGGAAAAAGGAGCCTCTATGAAAAATTCCCTGAACATTCTCCTCTACATCTTAGGTGGAGCCATTGCTCTGTGGCTCACGGCAAAAATACTGCTGCCCGTGGGCTTTCCCTTTCTCATCGGTTGGGCACTGGCGCATCTATCCCGTCCCCTCCGTCCCACAAAATTCCCCCAAAAATTAGGGGCAATTTTCGGTGTAACAGCCGTTTTCCTCCTGCTATGTCTGCTGTTTTGGCTGTTTGGGCACATTCTGTTTCGTCAAATGGAGAAAATCAGCCACAGTCTGCCGACTTTCTTAGAAAGTCTCGGCGGCCCCGTACGGGAGCTGCAAGCCAAGCTGCTGCGCCTTGCCGCACGCCTGCCTGCTTCCATCGCTCCCGCCGCTGTGGAATGGGTGGAGAAGCTCTTTGCCGGAAGCAGTGTTTTGCTGTCCTCCCTGTCCCAATGGGTGCTGGGCTGGGCGGCAAATCTGCTGTCCTTCGTGCCGAACCTGCTGCTTTTCGTCCTGACAGCCCTGCTGTCCTCCTATTTTTTCGCCATAGAGGAAGAAAAAATCTCCGCTCTGCTGCACCGTCACCTGCCTGCAAGCTGGTGCAGCAAGGGGCGGGCTCTGTGGAGCCGTCTGAAATCCTCCTTGAAGGGTTACGGCAAAGCACAGCTCTATTTATCGGGAATCAGTCTGCTGCTCTGCTTTGTGGGCCTGTGGATTTTGGGCAAGCCCCCTCTTTGGTCTGTCCCCATCTCTTTGGTGGATGCCCTGCCTGTTTTCGGTGCAGGAGCCGTTCTCATACCTTGGAGCATTATCCTGCTTTTGCAGGGAAGTAACTTTGCAGGCGTGGGAATGCTCCTCCTCTACGCCGTGATTTCCATCGGCCGCACCGTGCTGGAGCCACGGTTTCTGGGACGGCAAATCGGTCTGCATCCCCTGCTCACCCTCCTGTCCCTCTATGCAGGCTTCCATTTCTTCGGTTTTTTTGGCATACTTCTGCTACCTGTGGGAGTGATGATGCTCAAACAGCTTTATGACCTATCTTCCGGTTGACAAGCCCTCCGCCTCTTATTATAATAAAAGAAATAAATCTGAAAAGGAGATTCGCATATGGAAGCATTGAAGCAAGCCGCTGCACAGGCGGCAAGAGAGCTCATCGAACAGGCGCATTTACACGCAGGCGATTTGGTTGTCATCGGCTGTTCCACCAGTGAAATCTGCGGCAGCCGTATCGGTACGGATTCCCGCCCCGAGGTAGCAAAGACGGTTTTTCAGGCCATCTATGACATCTTTCGTCAATATCATATCTATATGGCAGCCCAGTGCTGTGAGCATCTGAATCGGGCTCTCATTGTCGAGCGGGAGGCTCTGCCCTTCGCCCGCAAGGTCAATGTGGTGCCCCAACCTAAGGCAGGAGGATCCTTTGCCACGGCAGCCTATGCAGCCTTTTCCCACCCCATTGCCGTGGAGCACATCGAAGCGGATGCGGGCATGGACATCGGCGGCACCCTCATCGGAATGCACCTGAAAGAGGTTGCCGTTCCCCTGCGCCTGTCGGTCAAAGCCATTGGAGAAGCCCATCTATTGGCAGCACGCACCCGTCCCAAGTGCATCGGCGGTGTCCGTGCCGTCTACGACACCGCACTGCTATGAAAGACATCCCCATTTTCACCGCCACTCACGGCATGGCAAGTCTGATTTTGAGAGAAATCCCCTACCGCAAAGAGGCCTATGTGCAAGTGCGGGCAGTATTCACTCGACTGGATTCTCTACTACGAGAATGCGCTACCTTCTGCCGCATGGCGGGAGCGGAGCGGATTTTTGCAACAGGAACGGAGGATTTTTCCGCCTACCCCGTCCATGCCCGTCTGATGGAGCGGGAAATCCCCAAAGAAAAACTCCCCACCGTAGAAGCTACGGCAATCCCCACTGAGGCCGAAGAATGGCTGTCGTGCTACCGCGAAGCTTTTCGCTGCGTTCCCGCCGCCCGCACCCTGACAAGCATGGATCATTGCTATTGGATCGAGGAAAAGGGCGTGCGCATCGGTTTCGGACAAATTCACGACGGCACACTATACAGCGTTGCCGCCCTGCAAAAGGGTGCAGGTGAACGCTGTGTCTGCGCCCTTGCCGCCGCAACCTCCGCACCAAGCATCCACCTTCTGTGCGCCGTAGAAAACCAGCCCGCCATGCGCCTCTATGACCGTCTGGGCTTCTCCCACGGCCCCATAAAGGAAGTCTGGTATGAAATCTCCGAATAAACAAAAATCACCCCTTCCCGGGGTGATTTTTGTTCTACTATGGGTTGCAGCGTCCGCAGGGAGCATAGCCCTCGGCCATCAGCTCGTAGCGGGTGGCATTGGATTCCTTACGGTTTTCCGCCTTAATCTCCCCAACACTGCCGCAGGTGGGCAAGTGGAACTTCTTCGAGCTCGTATTCAGCACATAAGTTCCACTGCCTGCTGGAATGGTCGTCTCTTGTGTCGCTTCCGTCGTCTGCGTCGCGGTGGTCGCCTCTGTCTGCGTTGTGGTGGTCGCTTCGGCTTCTGTCACGCTCGTTGGAGGCGAAGGTGTCATGGTTTCAATGATGATCCCCTCCTCCCGACAGCCACACAGCAGGAACAGAAGCAGAAAACAGGAAATCAGGCGTTTCATAAGCATTCCCCTTATTCGATGTATTGCACTGTCAGGCTGCCAAAGGAGTTTTCAAATCTCAGGAAAATATCGCCAACCGTCTGGGCATCACACTCTCCCTTGACGGTACAGCCGGAGAAGAAATTCTCCGATTCTGCAATATGCACCTGAAAACGACGGGGTATCAGCAAAATCAGACTGCCGAAGCTGTTTTCCACACCTATTCTGCAGTTGGGAGTTACTGCCATACAGCCGGAGAAATCCACGGTAAACTGACCGAAGCTGGTTTCGATCTCGCCGCTTTGCAGCAGCTCCGTCACCACGGAAGTGCGGTCACTGCCAAAGGACATCTCGCAGTGCAGCTCTCCATTCACACAACTAAACTCCCGACAACCTTCTTTATGGTTCATTGTGGCAACATGACGCTTCTTTTTGCGGAACCAAAGCATATCCGCCATCAGACTAAAGCCCCACAGCAGAACTACGATGGGCACGATGACTTCCCAGCCCACCGACAAGCGGATCAAATCATAGGCAGACAGCAGATAGTACAGACCCGTCAAGCCCACAATCAACATATAACGCCCGCCCACGATGCCAAAATACATCAGGCTCAAGGTCCACAGCAGCGTCCACCAGGACACATCAAAATGGAAAATCTCGTTGACCAGCCACAGACCGCCGAAGATCATCACGAACAAGGGGAACAAAACACCGCTCCATTTCGCGAACCAATTCCCTCGTCTGCCAAAGCCGTCCCAGTGGAATTCGTAGCTCGTCTTAGGCTTCTTTTCCTCCACCGTTGTCGTGCCTTTTCCCAGCAGCTCATCCACGCTGATGCCCAAAACCTCTGCCAGCTCCGGCAGCAGAGAAATATCAGGGCAGGACAGATTATTCTCCCACTTGCTTACCGCCTGCGGGCTGACCCCCAGCCGTTCCGCAAGCTGCTCCTGTGTCAATCCCAAGCGTTTGCGATGATGCTTAATGCGTTCTCCCATTGTGTTCATACTCATGGTATCCTCTCCTTTCAATGGCTACATCATAGCAGAGATTTTCTCAAAATACTATCACGCAGAGGTTAATTTGTTATTTTAGATTACTCAACCATCGGTTGTACCGCCGGTTGAGCCGATTTTTAATACTCCAAGGAGCTGCCGCCGATGAATTCCCGCAACAGGGAATCGTGAGGCACCGCCTCCGAGGATAGGTCGGGCAGCTCCCGCAGAATCTCCACCACATCTGCCAAATCAGGATAATCAGGCAGTAATGTCTGCAGGTCCTCCAACAGATAGGGCCGATAGATACTCAGCTCCGTGGCATAGAAGGAGTCAATATCGCAGTGGGCATAGGGCTTGAAGGGCATGATGTACTTTTTCTCCCCCACATCCACCTTTTGACGCATGCCAATGGTTTCGTGCAATGGCCGTCCCCGTCCCGTGCGATCCCGCAGCAAACGGCGCAGCAAGCGGATTTTGGAGGGATGGAGCACCAGACCACTTTTTCCTGTCACGCGGGTGCGTACGCTGACATAGACCCGCGTGGTATGCTCCAAGTGGCCGCTGACCTGAGGATTCAAGGCGTGGATGCCCTCAATAATGACAAGCTCTCCCTCTTTACGCCGCATGATATTGCCATCAAACACACGGCTACTGGTTTTAAACTCGTAGCGAGGAAGCAAAATTTCCTCCCCTGCCAAAATTTTGTCCAAATGCTCCTGAAAATAGGGAATATCCACCCGTGAGGGCTTCTCCAAATTCAGCTTATTCTGTCGCAGAAGGGCAATCTCCTCCTGAGAAAGAGGGCAGAAGTAATTATCCATTTGCAGGGTATGGGTCTCATAGCCCCGCTGTTCCAATTCCCGCTCAATGAGCAGTGCCGTGGTAGTCTTTCCAGAACCCGAAGGACCTGCCAAAAGGACAACAGGCCGCTGCTCGGCGTGGGCGGCAATCAGCTCCGCCGCCTGATGGATCTGTTCCTGATAATATAAAAAATCCCGCTCCATGACAGCCTTGCTGTCGGCGTGCAATAAAGAAGTCAACTGTTCCGTGGTCATAAAAAATCGCTCCTCTGTCGAAAAAACTGTTAGTCCATTATATCATAAAATCGGCCAAATGGGAAACCTTTTTGCAATTTTCAGAAAAACAGCAATTCTACCAACGAAATAGAATCTTGCAGCAATAAATTGTACCACTCTTTTGTGAAACTTGCCTAATTTTCCTTTCACGCCAAGCAAGCTCTTGAAAAATGCACGCAAAGCGTGTAAAATAAACGGGCAGGTAAAATTATATTAAATAAGGAGGAACCACTATGAAGAACCTGTTCAAGCGCAGCCTTGCTCTGTTGTGCGCATTGGCCATGATCCTGTGCATGGTACCCATGAGCTTTGCAGAAGAAAAGGCCGAATTCGTCGTGCTGTCCACCACGGATATGCATGGCCGCTGCTGGGACACCAATGTCCTGAACGACACGACCATGACCAATTCCATGCTCAATGTGTCTACCGCAGTGAACACCATTCGCAACACCTATGGTGAAAGCATTGTCCTCATCGACAATGGCGACACCTACCAGGGCACCCCTGTGTCTACCCTGCAGATTTCCAACTACACGCAGGGCCTGACCACCGACCCCAACCCCATGGCTCTGGCTATGAAGTACATCGGCTATGATGCAGCCAACACCGGCAACCATGAGTATAACTACGCATGGGGCACCATGTCCGACATTTACGACTATCTGGAAGCTGATGTGGAAGGTCTGTCTCCTGTTGCTTCTCTCGGCGCCAACCTGTACTACGACGGCTCCGATGGCGTCCACGAGGCCGGCACCAATGTCATGACCCCCTACCTCATCAAGAACCTGAAGGACACCAAGGGCGGCGATGTCAAGGTCGCTATCCTGGCTCTTGTCACTCCCGACTGCACTCGTTGGGACATTCCCGAAAACTATCCCGGCATGCGTTTCTCTCATCCCGAAAACCCCAACCGCTCCATGCGTTGGGAGGCTGAGAAGTGGGTGGCCGCAATCGAGGAAGCAGAAGCTCCCGATTTCGTCATCGTTGCTCTCCACTCCGGTTTGGGTTCTGCTGTGGCTGACGAAGATCTGGTCTACGGCGTCAACACCGAGAATCAGGTTCTGTCCATGATCTCCGGCACAACCGGCATCGACATGGTCATCGCAGGTCACGACCATTCCAGCTCCTACACCGGTAAGAGCTACAAGAACGCCAACGGCGAGGATGTTCTCGTTGTCAACGGCGCAGGCAATGACCTGACCACCTCCGTCTTCACCGTCAACGGTGACGGCACCTTCACCCTCAAGTCCACCAAGAACGACGCTCTGAAGAACTACAAGGCCGATGCTGAGCTGAAGGCTCTCATTCAGCCCTATGCCGATGCTGCCATCGCTTATGTCGAAAAGGTTGCCGGCGTTGCTGTCGGCGAGTGGAACACCGTCTCCAAGTTCTATCTGGAGCAGTCCGACACCATGGACCTGATCGGCCGTGCACAGATGGCTCAGGGCTCCGTCCATCTGGCTGAAAAGTACAACACCGAGGAACTGAAGGCCGCTCTGTTCGCAGAAACCGGTCTGACTGATCTGGATGTAGACGTCTCCTCCACCTCCGTGGTTATCAACGGCACTTACAATGTCAAGGCCGGTAACCTGAGCATGAAGGACATCTACCGCATGTATCGCTACGACAACTCCCTGTACCTGCTGCCCGTTTCCGGTAAGGAAATCAAGGACATTCTGGAGTTCAACGCAGCTACTCACCTGTCCGTCACCACTACCTCCGGCACCGCTGTTTTCTCCACCAAGGGTGACGACTTCACCAACCCCATCTTCTACGGTCTGGACTTCAAGTACGACCTGTCCCGTGAAGCTTATGACCGCATCATCGACCTGAAGTTTGCCGATGGCAGAGAAGTTGTGGACGAGGAAATGTACATCCTCGCTGTCAACAACTACCATCTGGGCAACGCTTCCGGCCCCTTCGCAAGCTACACCACCTCCGATGCCATCTGGTCTCAGACCGATGACATGGGCGGCGGCTTCGTGCAGGACCTCATCGCTGAGTTCCTGGCTGCCGAAACCGAAAAGAACGGCGGCGTCGCTCCCGCTCCCTCCAACTGGGAAATCGTCTACACCGCTGAGATCATCACCGGCGTTGCTACCGGCGATTACATTGCTGATCAGGTTGATCCCACCACTCTGGTGACCGGCGATCAGATCATCATCTACTACCCCGCAGGTTCTACCGTTGTTTCTGCTACTGCCAGCGGCGACTGTTTGGCTGCTGCCGATGCAACTGCCGGCACCACCGAGGGCGGTGTGAAGCAGGTTGGCACCAATGATGCCACCGCAGTGTTCACCGTCGTAAAACACGAAGACGGCTTCTTCTCCTTCGTAGATGCTGACGGCAAGTACATGACCTCCGGTGCAACCGGTAACTCCCTGGCTATGGCCTCCGAGCTGTCCGACTGCGGCAAGTGGAGCTTTGTTTCCTGCGCAGACGGCTGGTACATCCACAACGAGGGTGCCAATTTCAATGGCAGCTACAATCAGTGTCTGGAGTTCTACAAGGGCTTCACCACTTACGGTCTGAAGGAAACCTCCGCTTATGTCTTTGACATCTACAAGCTGCCCGCTCGCGAGATCGTCATTCTGTTCACCAACGATGTTCATACCTACATCGACAATGAAGGTCTGCGTTACTCCAATGTTGCCGACCTGAAGGCTGCTCTGTCCGAAAATGCTGATGTCATCCTCGTTGATGCCGGCGACCACATCCAGGGTACCGCTTACGGCTCCATGGACAAGGGCGAAACCATCATCAAGCTGATGAATGCAGCAGGCTACGACTACGCCACTCTGGGCAACCACGAGTTTGACTACGGCATGGCCCGTATGCTGGAGCTGGTTGGTCAGGCTGACTACGAATACCTGTCTGCCAACTTCTACCACGAGGCAGCCGGTGTCCGCGGCGAAAATGTGCTGAACCCCTCCGCTATCGTTGAGCTGGGCGGCAAGAAGATCGCCCTCATCGGTATCACCACTCCCGAATCCTTCACCAAGTCCACTCCCGCCTACTTCATGGACGAAGAAGGTAACTACATCTACGGTATCGGCGGCGGCGAAGACGGTGCTGCTCTGTACGCTGATGTGCAGGCTGCCATCGATGCTGTCAAGGACGAAGCCGACTACATCATTGCTCTGGGTCACCTGGGCGACGATGTTTCCTCCCAGCCCTGGACCTCCGCAGAGGTCATTGCCAATGTGAGCGGCCTGGACGCCTTCATCGACGGCCACAGCCATTCCACCGTTGTTGGCGAACTCATTAAGGACAAGGACGGCAAGGATGTCGTTCTGGCTCAGACCGGCGAATACCTGGGTGCCATCGGCAAGATGGTTCTCTCCGCTGACGGCATTGCCGTGGAACTGATCACCGAGCACGAAGGTGCAGACGAAGCTGTCGAGGCTATCGAGGATGCCTGGATCGCTGAAATCGCAACCAAGCTGGGCGAGGTCATCGGTCATGCTGATATTACCTTCGATAACTACGATGCAAACGGCCGTCTGGTTCGTAAGCAGGAAACCAACACCGGCGACTTCGCTGCCGATGCTCTGTACTACCTGTTCGATGTCACCGAGGGTCTGAAGGTCGATGCAGCCATTATGAATGGCGGCGGCGTGCGTAACAAGGCCATCACCGGTGACCTGAGCTACCTGACCTGCAAGGAAATCCATACCTTCGGCAATGTTGCTTGCCTGATCACTGTTACCGGCCAGCAGATTCTGGATGCTCTGGAATGGGGTGCCCGTGATGTTGGCACCGCAGAATGCGGCGGCTTCCTGCAGGTTTCCGGTATCACCTACGAAATCCACTCCTACATCGAATCCACCGTTCAGAAGGACGACAAGGGCGTTTGGACCGGCGGTCCCACCGGCGAGTACCGTGTAAAGAATGTTACCATCGGCGGCGAGGCTCTGGATGTCAACGCTACCTACAATCTGGCTGGCTACAACTACACCCTGCGTGACCTGGGCGACGGCTTCGCAATGTTCACCGGTGCTGTCAATGTCAAGGACTATGTCATGGAAGACTACATGGTTCTGGCCAACTACATCAAGTCCTTCCCCGTGGACGAAACCACCAAGCTGCCCACCATCACTGCTGAAAACAGCGAGTATGGCGATGTCACCGGCGCAGGCCGCATCACCATTGTGGAAGAACCCACCTTTGAGAATCCCTTCTCCGATGTGGAAGAAGATGCATGGTACTATGACTATGTTATGAATGCAGCCAAGGCCGAACTGATCATCGGCTTCGAGGACGGCACCTTCGCTCCCGAGGCCAACATGACCCGTGCAGAGTGGGCTATGATCCTCTACCGTGCCGTCGGCTCTCCCTCTGCAGAGGGTCTGGAGAATCCCTTCAACGACCTGGTTGATGAGTGGTATCAGGATGCCATCATCTATCTGGCAAGCATCAAGGTCACCAATGGTATCGGCGACGGCAAGTTCGATCCCAACGCAGCCATCACCCGTGAGCAGATGGTCACCATGCTGTACCGTCTGAGCGGCGAGACCGAAAAGCCCGCTGACAATCGCGCCACCTTCGACGACGGCGATCTGATCAACGATTGGGCCATCGATGCTATGAACTGGGCCATCGGTGTCAAGATCATTGAGGGTCACGAAGAGAACAACAATCTGGAGCCCCAGGGTCTTGCTACCCGTGCACAGGCTTCCAAGGTTGCTACTCTCTATCTCGCTCTGAACAAGTAATCACCCCTGCGAGCCTCCTTCGGG